>JASHTL010000102.1 GCA_030040595.1 Microcaldota archaeon | reverse complement strand
CCAAATTATACCGGAATGGGCGAGTATGAACGAGATACTTCTGGTCCTCATCGTGCTTTTCGCCGCTTTCCTTGCGGCAGTGGCGCAGTACATATTTAAGAGAGGCATGCCGCGCTTCAGTGCTAACCTTCATGGATTCGTGACCCTTATCAGCAACAAGCAGGTGCTTCTCGGCCTGGGGATCTACGCTGCAGGGCTCGTGATATACCTATACGCGCTCAGCACCAGCGCGCTCTCATTCGTATACCCCACCTTCGCAAGCGCCTTCGTCTTTGTGCTTCTTATCTCCAAGTTCGCACTTAAGGAAGAGGTAACGCTGCACAGAGCCATAGGGGTTGCCATCATCGTAATCGGAATCGTTATAGTGGCCTTAACATACTAGGTTGATCAAATGAGGAGAAACGAGTCAAAGGCATTCTTCGTCCTAATACTCGTGGTGGGCACGCTCCTAGGGGGCCTGGGCCAGTTCCTCTTCAAGGAGGGACTGGACAATTCCGGGCTCCTGCTTGCCGCGTATCTTGTTGCAGGCCTCGTAATATACGGAATGTCAACCCTGATATACTTCTACGCGCTCAGCAGGAGGAGCCTGAGCTGGGCTTACAGCTTCGGAGGAATCAGCTACATCTTCGCCAGCGTGCTCGCATTCCTGCTGCTGGGCGAGAGCGTCACTCCGCTCAGGTGGCTTGGCATAGCGGTCATTGCTGTGGGCACCGCAGTGATAGGACTTAGCTAAAACTAGCTTCACTTCTTTGATCTGCCCTTCTTCTTGCCTATCCTTTTCAGTACCTCGCTGAATATAGCAGACCTCAGGCGCCTTATGTTGGCGTTGACTATCTCGAACCTCACGGACATGACGTAGATGGTTGTGTGCAGGTAGTCTATACCCACAGTGTAGTCGTTTATGCTGTACTTCTTCATTGCCGCTGCTACCGCCGCTTCTGCGGTCTCGTACGGTATGTCCACGCTCAGGTCGAACTGTATCCTCACCTTGTGGTCCTTTGCGCGGTGGTAATTGAGCACCAGGGCCTGCGAGACTATGGAATTGGGTATGTAGAGCGGCACGCCCTCGTCGTGTATCAGCTTTGTGTAGAGCACGCCTATGCTCTCCACGGTTCCTGCAAACCCTGGTATGAACTTGTCATGCGGATACGTCTCCGGCTGCATAGTGTACTGCCACGTGTGAAGGTTGACATAGTCACCCGGCTCTATCGTCTTGCTTGCGAGTAAGTATACTCCGGATATAAGGTTTGATATGGTGTTCTGCGCGGCGAGACCGATAACGACGCCGAGGAAGCCCGCGCCGACCAGGAGGGCGCTGATATTCTGCACGCCTATGAGTATCGTTAGCACCGTGAGTATTAGCAGCGAGTATACGACCACGCGGAATAACTGGCTCAGCGTCCTTGCCTCCGCTGCGTTGACTCCCCTTATCATATAGTAGAATATGGCCTTGCCCATAAGCTCCACTATGGCTATTCCGAATATCACCACGTAGACCGATTCTACAAGCGATACGTATATCTGCTGCTCGCTTGTCTGCAGCACGTTGCTGTTTGGTATGATCCCCTTGTCTACCAATATAACATAGAACACAATGAGTACCAGCGTGGCGAGCACGTACAGGTACGGGCTGAGGGTAAGATTGCCAGTCCTTTTCATGGGCATTGCCATTTGGATTACTACGGCGCCGTCGCTTGCGCCAGTTATACTAAAAATGAAAGGTATAAAAGCATGCGCGTGGCCGTCCGCATTGCTGCGGAACGTTTTTGTGCTCGTAAATAGCGGAGCAGGGTTACTTCCCCTACAGACGGAATACACTTAGATTTTTAAAGCGTGTGGTCAGCTTATATAGCGGTTGCAGCAGGGGATGTTATGGCAAGAAGGAGCGATAGGGACTCGGTCCAGGAGTTCATGAAGAGGCGCCAGGAGGAGCTTGAGGAGGAGAAGGAGTTTCTCGAAGGCACAATGGACCAGGAGGAGCATGTCGGCGAGGAGGAGTGGGACCCGTAGCCATCGGCATTGACGCATGTTGCAGGCAGAAGCGCAACATAAACCCTTTTAAACTTTCAAGTCCATATTAGTGTGTGAAACCATGCTGTTTTTGTTAGACGCAGCTTTTGACATAGTAATCGTAGTAGTAGTAATACTCGTAATAGCGCTACTCGCAGTTGTTGCCATATTCAACGGCCTTATAGTGAAGAGGAACAGGGTGCAGAATGCCGCTGCCCAGATAGACGTGCAGTTGAAGAGGAGATACGACCTGATACCTAACCTCGTTGACACGGTCAAGGGATACATGAAGTACGAGAAGAGCGTGCTTACAACCGTAACGCAGCTCAGGAGCTCCATAGTGTCAGGGTCGATGCAGGACAAAGCCAGCGCAAACAACCAGGTCAGCCAGGCTCTTAAGAGCATATTCGCCGTAGCGGAGAACTACCCTGACCTAAAGGCGTCTGCGAACTTCCAGAACCTGCAGACGCAGCTAGAGGACACAGAGGACAAGATAGCGTTTGTCAGGACCTCATACAATGACTATGTGCTCGATTACAACAACGCGATCCAGGAGATGCCTGGCATGTTCTTCGCAAACATGTTCGGGTTCCAGAGGATGGACTTCTTCCAGGCTCCAGAGGAAGCGGCGAAGGAGCCTGTAAAGGTCAACTTCGACGACGTGAACTCGCCTACACCTCCGGCAGCGGGGCAGCCTTCAGGCCAGAAGAAGGGCAAGGGCTCCGCTTCTTCAGGGTCAAGTTAGGTATGTAAATGGCAAGTTATTTCGATGAGATAGCCGCAAATAGGCTAAAGTCACTCGTACTCTTTGGCGCGTTCACGCTACTCTTCCTGGGGATAATATTCCTCTTCATCGTCATCTTCGGCGGCACGCTGATATTGCTGTCCATAGGCCTGGTTCTGATACTGATCTATGGCCTTATAGTCTACTTCGCAGGTGACAAGGCGGTGCTTGCCCTCTCAAAGGCGAAGCCAGCTGACAGGACCCAGTATCCCGTAGTGTACGACATAGTCGAGGGACTCTCGGCAGCTGCGCAGGTCCCCATGCCAAAGATCTACATAATAAACGATCCTAACCCGAACGCTTTCGCCACAGGTAAGAACAAGAAGGCGTCATCGATAGCTGTTACAAGCGGCCTGCTCAGCATCATGGACAGGAGCGAGCTCGAGGGTGTACTTGCGCACGAGATGTCCCATGTATACAACAATGACATACTCTTCATGATGGTCGCTGTCGTCTTTGCAGGCTCCATAGGAATCATCTCGGTGGTGGCAAGGAACCTGATCTTCTTCGGAGGTGGGAGAGGCAGGAATGGCGGAATACTGCTCATAATTGCCTTTGCAGTGGGCATAATCGCGCCGATAATAGCGCTGCTGCTGAAGCTCGCGATCTCGAGAAGGAGGGAGTATATGGCCGACGCAAACGGCGCAAGGCTGATAAGGGACCCGGGAGCCTTGGCAAGCGCGCTTGGCAAGATACAGCAGTACACGAAGAACCCGCAGGCGAAGCCGATGGCCAATGCAAACGAGATAACCGCGTCGCTCTACTTCTCAAGCCCGTTCAAGGGATCAAGCGTGATGAACATCTTCTCCACGCACCCTCCGATAGATGAGCGCATCAAGAGGCTCAAGGCCATGTATTAGCTTTCCAGAAAGCTGATCAGCGCGTCTGCAACCTCCTGTGGATGCGTATAATGGGGCACGTGCATGGCGTCCTTTACCATTACAAGCCTGCTTCCGGTTATTGCGCCAGCGAACTCGCTCGAGAACCTTGGGTCTATGAGGTCATCCTTCTCGCCCCAGATTATCAACGTTGGCACCTTGATCATGTCGAGATCCTTGCCATCCATAAGGTACGGACCTGCAACTTCATCGTCGAGTATGCTAGAGGTGACATACTCCTTGGTGCCCCAGAGTGCTGCATTCTTTATCAGCGTCTCCTTTTTCTTCTCCATTTTCTCCTTGTCCGTGTTCAGGAACTGAGAGCGAAGGCCTGCGGAGTCCTCTAGTATCAGTCTTTCCACGCGGTTCGAGATGGCATACCTTGCCGCTATCAGCCCGCCGTAGGAATGGCCGAATAGGCACGGGTTCCTTATACCATCGCTTGTCACAAGGTCTCTTATCGCGTCAAGCTGGACCTCGAGCCCGTAATTGATCTCAGGCGCATCCGAGTCGCCATGGCCGATGAGGTCGACAAGATATATGGTAAACGTTGGCGGCAGGAGGCGCACCAGCCTTGTCCATGACTTGACGTTGGCGCCGAGGCCGTGCAGGAAGATTAGAGTCGGTCTCGTGCCGTCATGCACTTTGACATGCATCCTGCCAGATCCTGTCTCAATAAACCTGTCATTGAAGTCCAAGTTTATGTCCATGCAAACAAACAGAATAAATAACCAGTCATTTTAATTAACCATATGGACAAGGCACTGACATTTCCGGAAAATGAGCCAGTGGCGTACGCGTGCTCCTCCGGATCGGGGCTTGAAGACCTTCTCGATAGCGCGAGGAAACTTTCCAGAGGGGATGAGTTCGTCTTGCTGCTGAAGGATGACGAGGCCATTGCAAGAAGGGTCTTGCCTGCGTATCTGAATGCCTACATAAGGCACAAGGAGGGGCATGCAAGGTCGGAGAGCCTGCAGATGGAGACGCTCCTTTTCATTGCAGGCACCTTCAAGATAGGCGATGCGATCAGGATGTGCGGCGTGAGAGACACCGGAAGCTTCCTTCTCGTATGCAGTGGCAGGGAGCTGGCCAGGAGGTACGCAAGGACAAACAAGGTAAAAATCGGGAAGGAGCACAGGCTTGTCATGGACAGCTCGTTCACGCCAGTTATCGAATAGTAGTCAGATAACCTTGACTGCCACGTACCCTATTGCAAGGCTCAGCACCGCAGTCACAACCCACGTAAATAGGATCGTGAATGCCGTTCCCCTTAGGATAATCTTGGTCTTGTAGCTTAGCGCGGCGCCGTACAGGCTTGCGGTGAATGCCTGTGTGTTAGAGAAGGGCAGGCTTCCCAGCGTCGCAAGCTCGACTAGCGCAGCGGAGAGAGCCTGCGATACCAGCGCGTTCATGTATCTTATCGGAAGTATCTGCTCGCCTATCCTTCTCAGCGGTCCGGAGCTCAGGAAGAAGCTGCCGGCCAGTATCGCAACGATGAATATCCAGATGCTGGCATACGCCTTTACCGAGACGTAGAGCAGGCCGATCGTGTTTGCGCCAAGGGTGAGCGCGCTTAGGAACGAGAGTATGATCAGGGCTATCTTCACCTTGCCGAGGGTCTTCCAGATATTTGCCTTTCGCATGGAAGCGGTGGCGAACCTGAGCACTGCGAATGTCAAGAACACTGTGACAATTGGAGCGGCTATCCAGAATGCGATTATGAGCGAGACGTATTGCGAGTTTATCGCGCTGCCTGAGGCGATTGCAACTCCCAGCAGGGCCATTGTGAACGTTATCGAGAGCGATTGCGGCACGCGGAGCAGGCCTCCTATGACGAAGATGAGCGTGCTGACAGCCAATGACACTGAAACCAGGAACGGCGAGCTGATGGGCAGTATCGTCATGAGGCCCTTGCCAAGCAGGTTTCCCTGGAGCAGCAGGCCTGTGATGTAGCCCACTGCGGCAATCGAGATTCCCAGGTACCTGTTGACCATCCTTCCGGATATTATGGCCCCGGAGCAGACAGCGAGGTTGTTTCCGGATAACAGGGCGACGAGGGCGAATGCGAGCAGGCTTACGATGAGGTAAATCAAGCAACCACATCATGTAGCTATCGAGAGCATTATGTTCGCTACCATCTCCGCTGTGTCCTCGCAGCTGTCAAGCAAGTCGTCAGACAGGTATGCAAGGTCGGTCATGTGGTAGAAAGACTTGTAATCGGTCTTCGCAGAGTACGCGTAGCTGAGCATGTCCTCCTTTATCTCGTCGCCCTCCTCCTCGAGGAGCTTGACCCTGTTCCTCAGTTTCTTTATCTCGTCTATCTTTCCCACGGTGTGCATCGCATACAGGGCTTCAAGCGACCTGGCCACCAGCCTGTTGTTGGCAACCAATTGATCTGTTATGTACCTCCTGTGAACCGCGTTGTCCAGCCTGTGCCTCTTGAAAGACTTGGCCAGCACGAAGAGCAGGTCTATCACCTTGTATTCCAGGTTGATCAGGCTCAGCATGTCTGGTATGAGGTTCGGCGAGACGGCTCCGGACGTTATCGAGTTGGAGAGGTTCGATGCGTCGTCGTATGACTGAGACTTCAGCGCGTGTATCTTCTCTATGTCGAGCGAGCCTGCCACTACCTGATCGAACATCCTGCTCCCCTTCTGCGATGTCTCTATGAGCTTCCTGGCGCTCATGAAGATCCGCTGTTCTCCTATTCCGCCAAGGCCTGAAAATATTCCCATCAGTCACACGCCCTCAAACTCAGCGTTAAGTATCTCGTATATGCGCTCCGCCTTCTTCTTGCCTATCTTGTC
>JASHTL010000101.1 GCA_030040595.1 Microcaldota archaeon | reverse complement strand
AAACTTCTTACGAAATTAAAACTGAAAATTATATTTGGATTTTTATTTCTCTAGAGAGTCTCAACGTGACTGAAGTCGAGTTTGATGTGTTTTTGTTACAACCTTCAAATAAAAAAACATTTATATATAAGCTGTATTAATTATACTAAAGTAAACAAATCAAACTCCAATTTCCAAATATTTATGTATATATAAATGGTGACTATATGGCGAGGATCGAAAAAGACAAGGATGAGATATGGCTCCTTAGGAAGCTGTTCAGCAAGCCAAATTACGCTGTTCTCAAGCTACTGATGATAAAAGCCCCAAGAACAACGCGCGAACTTTATACAATACTAGGCAAGAGCTTCACCAGGAAGACCCTGATAATAACGCTTAGAAACCTATCTATGAACCTGAACATACTCCAACCTACGCACATCAGGACCGAACGCGGATATGACCTCGGTTACAACATAAACCCTAAGCTCAAAGAGATCATAAAGTCAATGGAGAAATTCGAGAAAGTAGTCGAGAATGTTACAAACGTAAAGTAGTTGTCCACGGCCAACAGGCCTTTTCGACAGGCGAGACCCTTTTAGTGACTTACTTCAGCTGTGCGTTCACGTTTAAATACATTTAGTAGTTCTTTTAGATTGAATTGCATGGCCCAAGCGCTGCCGGTAACAGAAAAGATATACAAGTTGGCCGAGAAGATAGACGAAACACCAGAAGTACTTACTGTAAGGTTTTCTCCTGCCGACGAAGCGGTGATCCCGTTTGATCCAGGCATGTTCTTCATGATCTCCGGAATCGATTCGGCGAGTAAGAGGTGCGTGTCCAGGTCATTCTCCATAGCATCGGATCCCTCATCGCCTGAGATGGAGTTTTACATAGTCAAGAGATCGCATGTTGGCACATCTATAGAGCATATCTCTCATTTCACCGAGTCCAACCTGGGCGACCAATACTACATAAAGGGGCCGTACGGCCAGTTCAGGTTTGACCCAAACGAGAACAGGAAGGTGCTCTTCGTGGCAGGAGGAACAGGACTGGCTCCGTTCGTCTCCATGCTAAGGCACATAAAGGTGCTCAATTCTGGCAACGATGTAGACCTGCTGTACAGCATAAAGTTTCCCACGGAGATAATAAGGAAGACTGAACTAGAGGGATACGCCAGAGACCTTGGCCTGAAGACCACGATAACTGTAACGAGACCCCAGGAAGGAGATGGGTGGACTGGAGAGACTGGCCATATAAACGCGGATATGATAAAGAAACATTCGCCAGACGTGGTAGAGAGAACGTGCTACATTTGCGGTCCCCCTACATTCGTAAAGGCAATAAAAGACGCGCTAACTTCACTTGGGGTAAAACCCGAGAAGATATCCGCAGACGTATGGGACACTGGGACATGACGGTACTGCTATTAAAGAACTTTACCCTTTCGCTTCCTTTATCAGATGCCTTACTATGTGCTCCGCAGGGTTTACCCCAGTGACCTCCTTGAACCCTGTCCACGCCATTGACGGGTTTGTCTCGAATATGAAGTAGCCGTTCTTTGTCTCAGCTATGTCCACTCCAGCAAAATCCAGGTTCATGGTCTTTGTAGCCCTTATTGCAAGATCGGCCAATTCATCGGTGATCTTAGCCTTTGACGGTATGCCTCCCTGCGAGATGTTTGTCTTCCAGGTCACTCCCTTCCTGAACTCCGCCCCTATCACTTCGTCTCCCACTACCACTACCCTATAATCGCCGTTGTTCTTCTTTTCGAGGAACTTTTGCACGTATATCGGCTTGTTCAGGCTCGTGAAGGCATTGAATATGTGCATTGCCGCATCAGGGTCATCGAGCTTGAAGACTCCAAGCCCCAGCCCGCTCCTCAGCGGTTTTATCACCGAGCTGCGGAATTCCTTGGCCGCCTCGTAGCCTATGAAGAAATCCTCGCTTGATACTGTTTCAGGAACAGGAAGGCCAGCCTTTGCAAGTGTCACTAGTGTAGCAAACTTGTCGCTTGCAGGGACCCAATTCTCTACCCTATTCATTACGCGTGAACCCTCCAGCTCAAGCGTCATTACCACCCAGATCCTGTGCACGAACTGCTCGTAGTCCTTTATCACGCCTATATTCCTCAGGAGCGCGGCATCAAGGTCCACTTTCCTTGTCTTCTTCCCGTCTATCATGAATATGCCTAATTCCTTTCTCTTTATCCTGATCCCAGCCTTGTCTATGTGGAAGAAGCTTGCAGTGTGGCCCTGCCTTTCTATCTCTGCCTTTAGGTCCTTTATGCCTCCGTGCCTTGTGTCATCCGATGTTGTTATTAGCCCGATTCGCATCTGCTCTACCGATTATCTTATCATAAGTTCTTCGATATTATAATCCTTGTCATAGCCTGCTTACGGCAAGGAGAATTACGACCAGGACAAGAGAGACAGAGAAGTTGTCGTCTATCTTCAACGGCAGCGATTCCACAAAGGCTGCCGCTATGGCTATGGGCAAGGCCAGCCATCCTATGAATAGATATGAAACGACAAAAGTCGAGAGGAAGTATACGAAAGAGCCTGCGACGCTCTTGCTCTTGTTGTACGGGAGTTTCTTGCCCTTGTACGTCACGCCCATTATCGTTGCCATTGAATCGCCTATGAAGATGGCTGCGAGGGCCACCATTATGTACGGTTTGCCAAGGAAGGAGATGGCGAAGAGCGTGCCCATCGCAAGCCAGAGCGCCCCGTGTCCCAGAGATGTGTTCCTCCTCTCCAGATTGTATACGAAGTTGGAGAGGCTCTTCCTGTGCATGGTCTTCGCGTAGTTGAGCAGGAATATCCCCAACATTATCACCGAAAGCACTACGACGTCAGCAGCGCTGTCGGGAAGCAGGAAGTATGCGGTGATGAATGTACAGCCTGCGAGTATCTGCAATATGTCACGCCTTACCTCGACAATATGGTTGCCATGGTGCTCCTTGACGCTCTTCATCATCACCACTTCGCTGAGCATGCCGAAGAGCATCGCTTGTGCTATGAATGCGAAGCCTAGCACGAACGAGAGCAGAATGTATCCTGCTCCAAGTATTATGTAGATGAACTCGATATCCGTTCCATAAGTAGGTATCATGCCGTTGAAGATCAGCATGCCCAGTATGAGCTGTACGATCTCGAGTCCGCTGGCGCCCTCTATCGTGAACAAGAGCGCGCCGATGGCCATGAAGGCCATGAAGAGCGTGAGCCTCTTCCATCGCATCTTGTCCTTTGTCACGATGAAGCGGTAGACAAACAGTGTGATGAGCACCACGTATGCTATTGCGCCTATAGTGTACAGTACCA
>JASHTL010000017.1 GCA_030040595.1 Microcaldota archaeon | reverse complement strand
TTGAGATGGCTGCTCATGAACCTTCTTGAGAAATTCGACATGAAGAGGTACAGGACGGAGAGGCATAGGCGCAACAGGAAGCACGTCCTTGTGCCGGTGGCGTTGACCACCGTAACCATGGTCATTCTCGTTTTCATACTGAGCAGCGTGAACAGCGACCTCAGGGCCTTCGGCGACTCAACAATAATATTCACCTCCTTCGCGGCAAGCGCATTCATCATGTTCATGATGCCCTACTCAAAGGCGTCGAGCGCGAGGAAGCTCGTGCCCAGCTACATCATGGCCGGGATACTGGGCGAGATAGGCTACGTGCTCATCCCGTTCATAGGATTCTACGGCGCGCTGGCATTCACTCTCTTCTTCACTGCGCTCCTGCTCTTCGAGACCGACAGCATGCACCCCCCGGCCATGGGCGTTGCGCTCGCGTTCGTCATCTTCCATGTAAGCGCGCCAGGCCTAATCATACTCGCATCCGGAATAATCGTCCTGAGCGTGATAGGCACGATCGCGGAGAAACTTGGTATCAACCCTTAGCGTGTCCCGGGCTTGTCCCCGAGCATGGATTCAAGTTCACCGAACTGTTTGAGGAGTTTTGATACCCTTGGTCCTATCAACGCCTTCTCGCCTGCAGACACTTTTCCATAAGCCTCCAGTTTATCTGGAGTTATCTCCTCCAATACGACCCATATCTCACTGAAGGCAGCCATAACGTAGCCCCTGCTGTCGTTCTCCGAGATGTCGAGGTGAAGGTCCTCCTGCATTCCCTTAATCTCATTCAGCATTATCCTGATCTGTTTTAGAATTTTAGCTTTTGCAGCAGCGCTGATGTTATCTGATTCTGTATACATAATAGTACTATGCCCGCTGTCATGAGCTTCAAGTCTTCTTTTTATTTCCCTAAGTCGTTTCTCTGCAACGAACAGGCTGCTCCTGATAGAGTTCCTATGACTCTCTGTAATCTCATCATTTCCCATTGTTATCCGCCAGCGGTCCTCAAAGTGGCTACCAATCGTCTTGGTTTTAGCAATAGATTAAGCCCATCCAGTATGTCCGCCACTACCACATCCGCTCTGCTCATTGCCTCTATAGAATACCCTTCTTTTCCCATCACGACTATGCCCAGTCTGGAGATTTCCAACATCTTCCTGTCATTTCTGCCATTTCCAATGCCAATTGTATTCTCCGCGCCCAATTTCCTCACAAAGTCCTCTTTCTGCAAATCTATTCCATTATCTTCCAGCACGTGCAGTTCGCAGTTTGCGTATTTCAGCGCTGCCCTGGCATTCCCGAATGTATCTGCAGTAAGAACGTATATCTTTATTTTCTTAGCCAGCTTATTCAGCACGCCGTTCACGCCTTTTATCATCCTTCCATCGACAGCCAGTGTTCCGTTAAAATCCAGTACGAGGTATTTCAACCTTAGATTCCCGAATCCTGCTATCTTTATCTCAATCATCTACGCATCGCCCCTGCCGATTATCTCTATTCCGGAGTGCGTTATCTTATATGGGAGAATGTCGTAGCTATGATCGCTGCCGCGCATCTTTATTATTTCAATCGAAGGAACTAGCTTGCCTCCAACCAAAAGCGAGTACAGCACTATTATCCCGTCGAACGCAAAGAACTCCGGCTCGAATTTCGGTTTTCCCTCATCAGTAGCTACTATCTCGCTCGTTATGATCGCAGTTACCCTAGCCTCTTTCAGCGTGTCGCTAAGCCTTGCAGTAAGGTCTCTGTAGCTGTATATGTCCCTAAGGTAAGACTTCATTATTGAAAAGCCGTCCAGGGACACTATGTCCGCACCGTTCTCCAGAACAATGGGGCCTACATGTCCCGCCATATTATTGAAAAATTCCCCCACAAATTCTTCCCTAGTAAAGTATGTATTTTCTGGCCTCATGCGTTTCATTATCTTTGCAGCATCGTATATTACGATATGTTTTGATTCTATAAGCTGGTCTATATCGGTGAAATCGGAAAACGCGTCTTTGGCGTTTTGTATTATGCCAGCCTCGCCCTCCTCCAAGGAAATTACAAGCACCGTTTTCCCCTCCTTTGCATTCTTATATGCGAATTCGAATGAAAGGAGCGTCTTTCCGGCGCCAGGCCCGCCTGCTACAACAACTATATTGCCAGTAGGTATCCCTCCCTCCATCATTCTATCCAGGCTATTAGACCCTGAAGTTATTCTGGACCTCATTATATCAACATATATTTCAGCCATGCGTGGCAATTACGGATATAGTCACCAGGACAAATGCAATGACAATATAGCTTATGTACCAGCGCATCGAGCTGTTCATAAAGTTCCATGCTATCCTCCTTGCAGCTTCCCTGTATAGCAGAGCTAAAGGCACCATAACATTCCAAAAAATATTCCTAGTAACACCATTCCTATTCGCTGCCTCATTCTTCGTTGCCAGTATCTTCCCCATCATTATCCTTATGTTATTGGCAAACCCAAAAGAGGTGTACTCTTCGGTTCTGTCAACACCGTTGTTCCATATTGCAACACGTCTTATCTTTGGCTTTCTAAAGATTAGCAAAACTGCTATAAGGAAAGCAAGCATTATACCTGCCACAAATATTGGGGAAACAGCGCCGAATACTGAGCCCGATGCGGTAAGCGAGGCTATAAGGGTACCATTTGGTATGCCGACCGCAGTATTGCCCGTTATAAAACCCCTGTTTACTAGGAAAACGGATAGCACACCAAATGCCAGAACAAGAAGACCTGCAAGCAAGGCAGGGTATATGTTTGTTGTGCTGATGCCATTCTGCCTCTTCCTGAGCTGCGTGAAGGAGATAAACTTTACCATTGCACCAGTTGCAATCGCTTCCCCTAGAGCAACCAAGGCGCCGATTATTATTGTGGCAATGCCTATCCAAGTGGTTGACACTGCAGAGGTCATAAATAATGATTCAAGAAGCATCCACGTGCCAACGCCGCCTATGGTAGGCAGTAGGCCAGACAATGATGCAGATGATAATATCATCCCAGCCGTTACTCGCTCATTCTTGCCGTTGCTTATCGAATCAAGGTACTCGCTGTCCATAGTGCCACTCATCAGAAGTAGACCTGTCTTACCTATGGTATGGGCGAGGCATAGTACCAATATTGCAGAAACAACAAATGCGCTTGCTATTCCTATAGGGTTTGCGATCAATAGCCCTACTGCAATTAATATCGCACCGTTATTCTCAACAGTGCTGTATCCAAGAAGCGTCTTTGTATTCTCAGAGACGTATTCTAGAAGTGCAGCAAAAAAGATGGTGAACGCACCGACTGCCATCAGGAAGACGCCAAGCGGCATGCTGCTTGGGCTTAGAAGCGTCATCCTGACAAGCCCATATACACCCATAAGTGTCATTATGCCACTGAAAATTGCCGCTGAGTTTGCAGGAGCATTGCTTACTGCAATCGGCTCCCAATCGCTTATTGCGAATGGAAATACACCCATCTTCACAAGGAATCCTATAGCAACAAGGACAAGAGGCACCACGTTCGGTATTGCAGCGAAGCTAAAGCTTCCAGTAAGGACATACGCATATGCCATTCCTGCAATTATGAATACCGTGCTTATTTCGCTGAAAACAGATAGTATGAATGCTGGCCTTGCATCTTTTTTATATATGCCTATCATTAAGTAGCCTGAAATGGACATTATTTCCCAGCCGGCCAGGAACTGAAGAAAGTTCTGGGATAACAGAATAAGTGCTATTCCAAGACCAGCAGCGCAGATAAGTGGCGCAAGCCATGAGGTATTCTTATCATAGTCTATAGAATACCACGAGACGAGCGCCAGGGCTATTGCTGTTATAAGGTAAAAGAAAGTGAGCGCACTTAGTCCGGCTAACAGTACTGCATATGCTCCTAGCAAGACTGATGATACTATCAATAGAATGTAGCCTGCCTTTTTGTACGTTATTGAAGCCAGCAAGGATATTACAAACGGAATTAGAAAAACAAATCCATTCATTTTGACGACACCTCCTTTGCCTTAATTATACCATTTAGAATTGCATATGGGTCAGGCGGGCATCCGGGTATGCTTACAACCGCCTTATTACTTAATTTTGGATGTTTGCCTATGCCACATCCTGTTATTGCACATCCGCCCAGGGCTATGATTAGCTTCGGAGAGGGCATGGCCCCATAAGCGCTTTCAAGCACCTTCTCCATCTTCTCAGAATATACACCCATAATCACAAGCGCATCAGCATGTCTGGGGCTGTTTGTAAAGAAGATACCGAAACGATTAAGATCATAATGTGGCGTCGATAACGCCTGCAGCTCAATGTTGCATGCACCACAAGTGCCCGAGTCAATCTGATAAAGGTAAAAGGAACGCTTAAAGCGGTTGAACTTGGTTGTAATGTTGCGGTTTACTTCAGGTTTTTCTTCCTTTGCAGACATCTGGTTCGGATACTTTTCAGTCCTTCCAAGTCTTTTCAGGCCTTTAAGGAACCACGCATTTGTTTTCATACAAATCTAACCGCTATCTCAGATATCCAGATACCGAAGCTTTCCCAATTGAAATGGAAATCGGTAAAAACGTTATTCCTAGTTGATTTTTGGAATACAGGGAGGTTTACGCTTGAAGCACTGAGCATATCTATGGTCTTGAGCCTTCCATTTGACAGCTTTACTAGATACGCGGTATCCCCAGAAGGAGACTCTACTCTTCCAACACCTTCTCCATTAGCCCTACTACGTGCGTTTGGCTTTACGCTGCTTCCAAGCTCTGCTTCTGCTTTCTTGATAAGCTCTAATGATTTGGATATCTCATCAAACCTGACAATAAGGCGGCTCATGGCATCACCGCCCAGCTCCCTCTCGACTACCGGTGAGAAACCGAGTTTCCTGTAAGGAAGACTGTCAGAATCCTTCCTGGCATCAAACCTCAACCCCAATCCTCTTGCAGCAGGTCCTATGCAACCCAAAGTTGTCACAACTCCGTTACCCTGCAACCTGTCCAGGAATATCTTAGATTCTAATAGCGAATTGTAGATGTCTCTTGTTTCCCTCTCTACGCCAGTGATTGATTTGGAGACACCCCTAAAGTCTGAGTTAATCCGGGCTACCTTGTTGACTCCAAAGAAGTATCTATGGCCGGCATATTGGCTGATAATCCTATTTACTTTCTCTCTAAGATAGAATAAGGAATTGTATGGCACGCCAAAAGCTGCGGCTTCACACATTCTTGCAGTTACATGAAGGTGATTCCTTATGCGTTCCAATTCTATCTCTATTATCCTATTCATCAAGACATTTTTGTCTACTTCAATGCCCTCTGCATCCTCTACTGCGCTAAGAAATGCAATGCTATGAGAGGCTGAAAATGGACCGTTTATCCTTTCGATAAATGGTATAACATCATCTATCTTCTTACCAATAACCTCCATGTTTCGCATTTTAAAACTTGTATCTGAAGACATGTTTTTTATCGATTCTCCCGTGGTCAACATATTGAACATTACGGTCTCGGTGAGTCCACCAGCTGAAGGCCCGTACACAAAATTAAACATGGTGTCATTTCTTTCTACCTCTGTATTTACCGCCTGAGTATGTCCTTTCACCAGAGTCTTCTCGTATAGCATGAACTCGCCTAGCCGACCTATTCTCCTGCCATGCGGTTCACCATATGAATATGTTCTCAGGTCATCACCAAAATTAATGCCACTCCAACAAGCAATGATATCAATGCGGAAAGGATGGGTATTATCCTCATGGCACCGGTGGTCTCATGTATAGTCTTCTTACCTTCGCCAAACACCATCCTGCTTATGTTATAGTTTATCGAAATAAACGCAAGCATTATGAAAAGCAACACTATTCCAAGTTCAAGATATAGGTGCATAGTAAATAGTTGTGCGAAGATAAGGAATTCACCAAGGAATGTGCCGAAAGGCGGCATCCCGGTCACAGCAAATGAAGAGAGCAAAATGGCCGAGGATGTTGCTTTCATGTTACTGAAGAGCCCTGTTACTTCTGAAATCTCCTTTGTCTCAAATGCATGAAGTATATTGCCTGACGAGTAGAATGCACCTGCCTTGCCAAAACTATGCGCAAAAAGGACAATCATGGCCCCAATTAAACCGTATCCTCCTATTGCAATGCCAAGAAGCGCTATCCCCATGTTTTCCATGCTCGAATAAGCAAACATGCGCTTGTAATTCTTCTGATAACTCAGGAATACCGAGGCTGCAATTATAGTGGCGGTTGCAAAAAGAATGAACAGCATGGTAGGCTGGCTTATCTGATAAATCATGTACAGAACATAAAGGGCAGTAGGCAAAAGCACCCCGGAAAACAGAGCACTTACTGGCGCGGGTGCCTCGCTATGAGCATCGGGAAGCCACGTGTGCATCGGGAAGATGCCTATCTTTGTGCCGATACCAACCAACGCTATGGCAACTGCCACGGATACCAATTCGGAAGAACGCCCACCAGTTGCTAGTATCTGCGAGACCATAAGGGTGTGGAAATAGTAGTATAAGAGTATAATTGAGATGAAAGCAAACACTAAGCCAACGGATACGATTATTATGTACCTCCATGTCACTTCTAGTGAAATTGGCGTTTTGTCTGTCATTATCAACAATGCAGACGTTACTGTGGTAGCCTCTATACCA
Organism: Microcaldota archaeon; assembly: GCA_030040595.1. GTDB lineage: Archaea > Micrarchaeota > Micrarchaeia > Micrarchaeales > CABMGC01 > JAKAVK01. The sequence goes on along the minus strand of JASHTL010000017.1, from coordinate 6,491 downwards.
CCCCACATCAGCCCATAGTTGTTTATTGTAAGACTGAAAAGCATTGAAGCTACGAACAGGTTTATCAGCGCATAGTAATTGTTGATCGCATCATTTGAAAGCCTGTGGTTGAAGTAACTGTAGGAATAAACAGATGATAACAGATAAATTGAACTTACCATCAGCACAAATACCCACGTTGTGGTAGTAACATAGAAAGTCCCCACAACTGGCAGTCCCAAGTACAATAAGAGGGCAGTGACGAAAGTCAATAGGGATGCAATTACAGTTACCTTCTGCAATACCTTGAACAGATAGCCTATTTCTGCTACTATTGGCAATCCAATGAGCAAATATACTAAAAGACCGTCGTACATAATGCTATCCTCTCAACTCCTGCAGCGCTATGTGCTGCAGTTTCTCCTTGGCGACCACAGATGCTATAAGTACAAGGGTTATGACGTCAAGAAATACTGTTATTTCAACAATGAATGGAACAGGTATCAGGAAAATACTTATGAGCACCATGCTGTTTTCCTCATTTACATAACCTATAATCTGGGTCATGGTATTCTTCCTTGATAGTATTATGAAAATGCCAAGGAACATTGTCATAAACGCGAAGAGCAGGATACCATTGCTTCCTATTACTACGTTGATCTGAAGACTCGAGAATACATAGAAATACACTATAAAACTTCCTGTTATTGCCATCACTATTGCAGCAAGTATGGTTGAAGGTATGCCGTAGGTAGTCTCCCTGATAAGCTCTCTATGTTTCAATATCTGCCTCTGTAGAAGATATGATACAAGAAATCCCCTCAGTACTATTACAAGTATGCCTAAGTACACAAAATCGATGGAATTCAGGTAAAAAGCCATGACAAGGCTTATCAGTCCTATAAGTACTGACTGCGTGACTATGCCGCTTATCATTGCCTTTATGAAAGGCTGCAGTAGGATGTAAAATGAGCTGAGTAACGTAAAGGCGGCAAGCGCATATACAACTTCTACAATAAACATCATGTTACCACCAGGCTCAGTATCAGGAACAGCAGAGAAAGTGCAAACGCTATGGAGAGATAGTCCTGTATCTTGAATAGACGCATCTTTGCAAATGTAGTCTCTACCACAACTAACACCGCTATAAGTGCCACCCACTTAAGTATCATCACTGGTATGTCAAGCAACGATCCTATTATCCCTGTTTGCAGGCCCCAAGGGAGCAGGAATACATTGAGCAGCACGGCTCCTAGGAGATACTGTTTTATGTAAGAACCCCACTTGCTGACCGCCAGCAGCTTTCCGCTATACTCGTATGACAATGCGTCATCTACCATTCCCAGCTCCATGAGTCCAGTGCTCTCGACAGGCAGCCTGCCGCTCTCAAAGATGAACAGCATCAGGAAAGCAGCTGTAGCGGATATGTGGGCAAGTGTAAGGTACGCGTCCGGGTTCGCCACAAGGAAACTGTTGGTCACATACGGGTTATTCGTACTTGTTATCAGGGCTACGGCAAAGAATACCAGTATGAGCGTGCCTTCTGCAAATATGCCGAACGATGCAACTCTTGCGGCGCCAAGGGCAGTGAAGTTGCTTCCGGAATCCATCGCCGCTAGCATCTTTATGAACCCTGCAAGCCCGAAGAGAAGTGCCCCACCAAGGAAGTCGACAGTAGCGGTGAAATAGACAGGCTGCGGCAGCACTACCGGTATTACCAAGGATATCAGGCAGTATACTGCAAATGCTGCGTATGGAGCGTAAACGAATATACTTCCAGCATCTTTCGATGCAAGCGACTCTTTCCCGAGCAGCTTCCACAAGTCATAGTAAGGCTGAAAAATGCTTGGACCCCTCCTTGATTCTATCACTGCTTTGAGTCTATTTGATATCCCTATGAAAAGGGGTGAAAGGAAGAGTACAGTGAATAACTGTATTAGTGTCTCTCCAAAAATATCCAGGTTGAATATCGTAACCTCACCTTTATGCAAAAGTAGAAGCCATCAGCCAAAAGGCGGTTAATGGCGAGCTTCATCGCCATTTCAATTCTGGTCATATGGTATTATTAAATCCTTCCCTTCCCCGCATGCCCTTGGGTCTGCCAAATCTCCTTCAATTCCAAAACAATTCTTTTAAATGTTCTGATTATCTCATTCTTTCATATAATTGATGAATGCACAATAGTTAAGTTCTACCCTCGGTGCAATGGTATTAAATAGCGAGTGGCTGCTTATCGTATAGGCTTATTTCCAGAACACCGGGTGCCGATAATGTCTGAAAGGCGTGCAAAGTTTTACCTGGCATGCTACCTTCTGCTAAGGAAGGGAGGCAAGGTGTTGCTCCTGAGAAGGGCAAACACCGGCTACCATGACGGTGATTACACTATGGTATCGGGCCACCTGGACGGTTCGGAATCCGTAAAGGAGGCCATGATCAGGGAATCGAAGGAAGAAGCCGGAATAAGGATAGACGAGAAAGACCTAAGGGTCGTCCATATAGTGCACAGGATATCCACGGATAGGGAATATACTGACTTCTACCTGCTCTGCGAGAAATGGGATGGCACTCCTACCAACACTGAGCCGGAAAAGTGCAGCGACCTGCGCTGGTTCGATGAAAAGGAGTTGCCCGGAAATATCATCGGGTACATACCCTTTGTCATTAAAAGGATCGAGAAAGGCGAGTTCTTCAGCGAGTATAATGAAAGTATTAGTGGCCATATGTAGCGGCCTTGCCAAAACCTTTTAAACGTTGCCAATGCATATTCGGTTATGCCTTCAGCGGTAGGGGTATTCGAAGAGAGCTTCGAACTTGTGAAAAAGAATTACGTAAAGTTCCTGGAGCTCTATATCATAGTGACATTTATCCTTTTTGTGGCGATACTTCTAGCCCTCTTCCTCGCGATAGGCCTTGGCCTTTTTGCCTCGATAGCCGCATCAGGCTCATCATCAAGCGGCATAGGAGCAGGCCTGACCGTATTTCTTATAGTAGTATTGATAATAGCGTTTCTCACGGAGCCTATCTTCATAGGCGCATATTACTCCATGGCGCTGCAGGCGCTGAAAGGCAAGATCTCAGTGACATATGCGCTCAACCAGGCGGTCAGCAAGTACGTGCAGCTGCTCTGGACATTGTTCCTTGAATCGCTGGTATTCATCGTAATAGACGTGATTATCTTCTCGCCTCTCCTCTTCGCGCTGCCTGGATTCATAAGCGCATCCAGCTCGTATGTTGTGGGCAGCGGCCCAGCCCCTGCCGGAGTTCTCTCGTTCGTCGGCCTGCTAATCATGGTCGTGATACTGTATTTCATTGTAACGGTTCTCCTCTCCCCGCTCTTCTTCGAGGCCGTGCCGTTGGTCATGATCGAGGGTACAGACGGGACGAAGGCTATAAGGGAAAGCATAAAGATAGGCGAGACGCGCTTCTGGAGCGTCCTGGGGCTGATTGTACTGATGGTGATCGTAGCGTTCATGATAGGCCTTGCACAGGGAGCCATAGTCGGCGTTGCAAACCTTGCAAACAAATTCTTGGGAACCACTGTAGACTTTGTTCTAGGCTTATTGGTCGGGTCGTTTGTAGGGGGATGGACCAGCACGCTGCCTATCATATTCTACAGGGACTTCCTGGGCATAAAAGCAAAACCCGCAAATAGGGCGCGATAGTAAAGAATCCTTTAGCTGAACGGATCAAACGGTTTGTTCCTCTCCTTAGGCGGCGAGCCAGGAGGTTCCTGCTCCGTCCTTAGCGCCACGGCAATCCCGATAAAAAGCAAGGTCAGTCCTATTACGCTCACGAAGCTTACCAGCCCTGCTATGAAAATCAACCCGCCAAAGAACCCCAGCCCCATGGTAATAACCCCGTTCTCTCCCGAGCCTGAGAGCGTCTGCGTAAGTCTGTATGCTACCAGTAGAATAACACCGACTATGGCAACATATGATATTATTGTGAAATAGAGCCCGTACGCCTTGCCAAGATGGAAGAGCGTTATTGACTGGCTTATTGGATTGGGGAAATTGATATTGAAACCTCCAGCGCCGACCCTGATTAAGGCGCCGAGGGCCACGCCTATCGCGATGGCTATATAAAATGAATACCAGAGCGATTTCGACATCTTATCCAGATATATTCACTTGGCAAGGGTTATTTTAAACTCGAGGTTACTCTCTCAGACTGGTCGCAAGGCCGAGCACAATCTTTCCTACGTGCTCCCAATTCTCTACGGGAATCACGAGTGGGTTCCTCTGCGGATTGTTCTGATGATTTGTCACGAATTCCGCATTCCAGGGCGCTGGATAGACGAGTCCTGGCCTGCCTGTCGCAGCAAGGTCAATCGCAAGCTGCTGCTCGTCATCAACAATAGTGTGCAACGGGAATGCGACCTTGGCCTCGGAAGTGTCCACAAAATGAATGTCATCATATCCCACATTCCTTTCATGAAAAAGAGCCGGGAGGTTCGACCTTAATGCATGATCGCGTGCGCCAGCTGTCGTTATCATCTCAACCCGTACGCCTTCACTCCTAAGCATCGAGATAACTTCCGGAATCTTTGGATCCATCAGCTCGATTCCCGAGCTGTGATGGCGCCACGTGTCGTCAATGGCTGCAAGGACCTGATCCTTCGTTATGCCTCGCCTTATAATGCCTTCCGAGAGATAGAAAGGCCTTACGTTGAACTCCTCCCGGCTTATCGGATCTCCAGAAAAGCCGCCCCTTTCCGTGAGTATGCGTGCTGCCTCGCCTGAGGAATTCACAATCACGTTGTTAACATCAACTCCTAGTCTGAACCTTACAGCGTGCCTTGGTATCCCCATACTACTCTCCCCGCGGCTCTAAGCCGTTATGTTACTGAGAATTAGGTTTGAATAACACATACAAACTATAAATACCTTTTGTACACTTTTGCAGTGGCGACGACTTAATCTGCCAGCCAATATTGATTAGTCTCCAGATGCAGGCAGTCGCTATGATCTGTCGTGATTTGCTGTCTTTTATTAATGCCGCGATGACCATATTGGCATCGACTATTAATCTCATTATAATCCATGCCTCTTCGCCATGTCTTCCTTAATCTTATTCCCTATTTTGATAGCATCCTTTTCCGTGAGCTTGCTCTTTTTGGTCAGTTTATCCATGAGTTCGAGTTGGTTTGCTTTTTCACGTAGGGCTTCCCGAGCCACCTCGCTCCATTTAATCTCCTTATGCTTTTTCATCACGGTCATCAGTTCTTCTGGCACTGCAAGTGTCATATTTGTCATTTTTTGCACCTAAGTATATTAAGGAGAATAAGTATAAATACTTATTTGTTGGAGCTGGCTTCATGGCTATATCTTATTAATAGTCCGCCCGATGCAGGGATCGAACCTGCGACATCCTGGTTAACAGCCAAGCGCTCTACCACTGAGCTAATCGGGCATTTTGAAGAACGGGAAAGGCTCCGCGAGCCTGACTATCTTTATGTATATGTAGGAGTGCTCTCCTACCGTCTCCGCGAATTCGAATGTGTTGCTTGAGTAGCTGTACTTCGCAAAGCCTCCTTTGCCTTTATCCTTGGTCTCCGCATAATAAAAGGTTTTCCTATCGTCTGTCAGCTCGTCTATCAGGTCAAACCCGCAGATGAAGCGTTTGCCTTTTGCTTCGAACGCATAGAGCGTGGCGAATGATTCTTCACGCACTGATTTCTTGATTGTCGCATGGACAAGGTCCTCCGCCGACCCCATTTTTATCTGGACCACGTCGTCCTTGCCCGGTGCCTTCAATTCCCTGAAAGCGCCCAGGTCCACCGCGAATATGTTTATGTAATCCTTTTCCGATCCCTCTGCTGCGCCTGAGAGTCGCGCGGTTTCCCTCTGGTCTGCGCTTGAAGGGAACGAGTACTTCACGAAACTCTGTTCTCCCTCCGCGTCTATGAAATATGCTATTACCGACTCCTTGATGGACTCTCCGAGCGCCAGCAGCCTTGCATGCCCGCCGCTCCTGCTGAGTATCAGGCTCTTTGAGCTGAAATCGAAGTTGTACGCGTACCTCGCCAGGTCAGTAAGCGTCGCTACCCTGACATAGAGTATACCCTTTCCCTTTGGCTTGTCCCTTTTAGGCATTCGCTCACTTCAATGGCTTGTCAGGAGCCTGACCGCATCTGAGAGGAGCAGCATGATGCTGTATGCGGGCTCCACGATGACCGGGGAGATCACCACCCCCTGGCCTGTCGCAAAGTAGTCGTTCAGCAGGCTCGCCTGCGCGTTTATCGTTATCGGATACGTCCTTGCTATCTGCGAACTCGTTGCAGAAACGGCAGTGATGTTCGTATAGTAAACCCCAGGCTCGTCCACGTAAACTGGGTAGACGAAAGTCGATACTGATGAATGCAGCGCCACCACCTCCTCGGACTGGTTCCATGCAGGCAGGCCTTTCAGGTTGATTATGAACGGATCGTCGGATATGCCGCTGTTGTTTATGCTCACATACAGGTTCGTCGGCTGGCTCACTCCCGTGTCTACGGATCCCGGAGAGACATT
>JASHTL010000016.1 GCA_030040595.1 Microcaldota archaeon | reverse complement strand
GAATTTGATACGGTTATTCTGCCTGCCTTCTCTTCCTCTTCAAGAATCTTCCAGGTCAGTGTTCCCCATCCGGCAAGCATTGCAATTTTCGTGAGCCAGTCGAAATAATTCTTGAAATTGAAGCTATATGACTTGCCTATTGCCTCAGCTATTCCAGATCTGAAGGTAGACTTTGCCACTTTATAAATCTCATGCACCCTTTCAGGGTTGTCATTAATCATTGCGCAATAATCTTGAAAGAAGTTCGACTGTATTATGACAACTCTTTGACCCATTAATCTTATGTCGCCATCTTTGAATGTTACTTGTCTCACAACTGCAAGCTCATCAAATATACTCATGTAATCATATTGTCTCGGCTGGCTTTACTGAAATTCCACCATTATTAAAATCAAAATTATGTACATATGGGCTATGGTTAGTATCCCTCATCTTAAGCACAGACATAGTTCTGGCATGTTTTACACCTATCAGTTCGTTATACATGCACACTACACCGTCGCATACATACTCGGATACTCCGTCTATAGATGAATTGCTCCCCTCAGAGATCTGGTCCGTGATTATGACATTGGTGGTCTTCATCTTCGTTAGGTGGTTTATCGCAAGGTACGTCATGCGTTGCTTTGAGTTTCCGGTGTAGAAGAGCTCCTTGTCTCCCATATTGGAAGAATCTAGCACCTTCATTACTTCAGAATCGTACACTAGAGGCACCTCAAACTGGTCGATATTGATCGAGAATGACGCGAGGCTGTCGAATACCAGCCTTTTTGCGCCTATCCTGTTTACCTCTTCGCCTATGATGTCGAACAGTTTTATGCTCTTCCTATCCAACGGAACCTTTATTATGGAAAGCTTGTCCTCCTTCTCGAGCCTTTCTATCTCCCATCCGAACTCATCTCCCTGCTGCCTGAATATCGCATCTGACATGTCAAGAGATATGTATACGCCCGGTTCTCCCGCAAGGGCTCCTCTATATAGGAATTCCTGGCCGAGCAGGGTCTTTCCGGTTCCAGGAAGACCCATGACAAGTATGTTGAATCCTTCTGGGAAACCGCCCTCTACTAGGTCATCAAATCCTGATACCCCTGTCTTTACTCTTCTCACCTGATCGCCAATATCCTCTACGATCACAGGGTTTAAATAATTTAGGGTGGCAGTGGGGACTCTAGACCTACCGCTTGCCTAAGGATTACTTGGCGCCTATCTTGGTAAGCAGAATGTTCGCAAACTCATCCGTCTTCTCCGGCGCATTAAGTGTCAGTATGTTCTTGTCAAGCTCTATGCTATTGTTGGTGAGCACTCCCTTGTACAGGACAGCAAGCCTCTTCGTCTCCTCGTCCTTTGGTGCTGAGATCTTTGTGCCCGCTATTATGTTCGCCCTTGCCATTATCTTGACAGCATTGCCCATCCCTGCAACCAGCTTGCCGTTTAGCGCGAAGTGGCGCACCGTGTCAAGCAAAGGTCTGAAGTCATACAGCGTGTACTGGTCCACTCCAGGTCCGTCTATTAGCAGTATGGCGTCAAAATCCGATGACTTCACCAACGCTGCGCTCATCTTGGGCTTCACTACCGCTCCATGGTAGCCAACAGCGTCTTCAGAGGAATAGCTTGCGACAACCGCGTCAACATTCCACTTGCCTGACAGTTCGAGAACTGCCTTGACTGATTCGTCCTTGAATCCGCGCTGGGGTATGACCACTGCTACTCTCATCAGACCGATTCATTTATCGAATAGAAGTAATAAAAGGGTTCTGCTACGCCCTCTCATACTCTACGCCCTTCTCATCCAACATCGAGATTACGCCGTTCCTAGTTACAGCATCAACGCCTTTCCACTCTATCACTGCAAGCTCCAGGTCCTTAGTTTTCTCTATCGCCTGTTCCAACATCGAAAGGTTGGCGCTTCCGTCGCTCCTTCTCAGGCCGTACTTTGGCATTATGTACGAGAAGGCGTATCCGCGTCCTGATGCAAGTGCGGAGAACTTTGCAGGATAATGACCACCGCCTATGCCGATCGCGATCTTGCTGTACTCTACGCCGTCGTCGGCTATCTCAAGCACGGTCTCGAATGCAGAGCCAGCAACCCTCCTGGCCAGTTCCTTATCCGCCACAGTTTCGCTGCTCCCTCCCATCTCCATGAAGAAGCACGGTGTATTCAAAAAAGGACCGTGGTGCGTGGCCTCGTACGTTTCCCTTATTCCGCCATCTATCTTGCCAAGGTGCTTGAGTGCGGAGAGCATCGGCACTGGCGCTGCAGCGGCGAGCATGTTCGGTCTTCCTCCGAACTTATTCTCGTCATTCCAGTTCCCCAGGGAATGCGCGGTGAGCGCAGGTATGCCCTCCGAGCTCGCATGCTGACTAAGGAATACCACCAAATCTGCGCCGAGCGAGTCAGCGACGTCGTATGTCCATGGAAGCTCGTCTATCCTGTATAGCGTTATGTCTTCCTTTTCCAATACGAATGTTCCCCGCTCTTTCTCATCAAACCCGTTCTCCTTTATCATCCACTCGGCCATGTTCGCTGATGCTGTATCCTTTGAGGAACAGACAATGGCTATGCGCATGATGGGATATGCACGGCAATGTTTATATGCCGAGCAACGCAGACGACGTTATATATTAATAGTTATCGTTCTATATACTACCAACGAATACTGGCATATCTGACAGATCTGTGATCCTATGTTTGAGATAAAACTGGACGATGCGAGATATTGGAGGGACTGCATAAGCGCCATAGGCGCGCTTGTGGACGAGGGCCTCTTCAACATAACAAAGGAAGGCATAAGTCTCAAGGCCATGGACCCGTCAAGCATAAGCATGGTCTCGTTCTTCATGCCAGCGAAGTCGTTCTCAAAGTTCACGATAGACAAGAACACGAGCATAGGAGTAAACCTGGAGAACCTCGGCAAGATCCTCTCGAGGACGAGGGATGACGAGGCTCTTGTGATGAAGGATGCGGACAGCAAGCTCTCCATGGAGTTCATAGGCGCGGCAAGGAGAAGGTACAGGCTTCAGCTGATAGACGTCAAGAAGGGCGCGGAGAAGGAACCGAACGTGGAATTTGACGCTCAGGTGGAGATAAGCGGAGACCCGCTCAAGGACATACTCAAGGATGCAAGCCTGCTCTCATCGTACATATCGTTCAAGACTGCAAAGGACCAATTCGCCACTAGCGCGCACGGCGATTCCGGCGAGCTCGAGGAGCTGCATGGAAAGGACGGCAACATAGTCAAGAAAGTGGAGGCTACCAAGAACGCTGATGCTGTATTCAATCTCGAATTCCTGGAGAACATGGTCAAGTCCTGCCCTGTCGGCAACTCCGTGTCCATAGCCATGAAGTCAAACGAGCCCCTGAAGCTGAGTTACAAGATAGGGGACGCAGATATCTCGTATTTCCTTGCGCCCTACATGGAAGACTGATCGTGGTAGCGACGGAAGAGATAGAGAAGAGGATAAGGAAGGACATTCTCCTGTTCTCCGAAAGCCTCAAGAAGATAAACGGTGCAGAGCTGAGCGAAGGAGAAAGGAAGATAGTAGAACTCTCGGCGATGTATGCAAAAGACTCAGAATCCTGGCTTAAGAAGGGAGACCTGTACACCTCTTTCTCGAGCATCTCCTATGCGCACGGGCTCATCGACGCAATCCTAAAATTGAAACATATCACGGAGTGAATCAATGCAGTTATACAAAGAAGGAAGCGCAGTAATACTGCAGAGCAAGGAAACATTCCTCAATCCAAGCATGGCAGGGCTCAGGGACATCTCAGTGCTCATCCTCAATGCTGTTGGAACAGAGGACAAGAAACTGCTGGACAGCACCGCAGCCACTGGCATAAGGGGCATAAGGTACGCGCTGGAGTGCGGTATTAAGGATCTCACTCTGATCGACATCAATCCCAAGGCAGTTTCCGCGATCCGCTCAAACCTGAAGAGGAACAGGGTGAAGGCAAGGCTTATTGGCAAGAGCATACAGGAGCTGTCAGGCTCAGGAGCGGGTCCATTCGACATAATCGACCTTGACCCGTTCGGAAGCCCTGTCCCAAATGTCCATGACGTGCTAAAAATGTCGCACGACGGCACAATGCTCATGGTGACCGCTACTGACACTGCAGTGCTTTGCGGCGCGCACTCAGACGCGTGCATCAAGATGTACAACGCAAAGCCCCTGCATAATGAACTGTGCAAAGAATCCGGAATAAGGATACTCATGGGATTTATTGC
>JASHTL010000100.1 GCA_030040595.1 Microcaldota archaeon | reverse complement strand
CTTGTGTCTGTTCGAGGCCACGGTTATCCCGCCTGTTTGCCTTCTCTCTATCCGTATCTCCGGCATTGTCCTGTTCGGGCGTATGCCGAGCATGTTAAGCTCCTCCGTCAGCAGATATAGCTGGTCAGTCCTGTTTACGTCGACAAGGAAGAGCAGTAGGTCTGACGTCCTTATCACGCTGGCTATCTTTGTGCCCTCGCCCCTGCCCTCATGTGCTCCGGAAATCAGCCCCGGCAGGTCAAGTATCTGTATCTTTGCGCCCTGATACTCGAGCATTCCCGGTATAACTTCCACAGTGGTGAACGCATACCCAGCAACTTTTGATTCCACTTTCGTAAGGACCCTCAGGAGCGAAGACTTTCCAGCATTTGGAAATCCGACAAGGACAACAGTTGCATCGCCAGTCTTCTTTACAGCAAAACCCGTACCTCCGAAGCCCTTCTTGGTGGCCATCTCCTTGCGTATTCTGGCCATCTTTGCGCGGAGAATCCCTAGATACTTGTTCGTAGCCTTGTTGTACTTAGTCTTTGAGTACTGCTCCTCAAGCTCATTCAGCTTGTTCTTGAGACCTTGATCCTCGGCCATCGTATCCTATCCTTACATGCCCGGCATGTACTTCGAGAGCTGCTTCCTGAAGTCGCGGTTGTTCTTGAACATGTTCGCAACCTTCTTCATCTTGTTGAAATCGCTCAGCAATTCTCGCACGTCCTTCTCGGTCGTGCCGCTGCCTTTTGCTATCCTTGCCATGCGCCCAGGCTCGCGGACCAGCTTCTCGTTCCTGCGTTCAGCCTTGGACATGGAGCCTATGATCACTCCGTATTTCTTGAGCTTCGCCTCGCTGCTCTCAAGCGCATCCTTGGGAACGTCAGACATGCCCATCATCCCCAGCATGTTCTTCATCGGCCCCATTTTCGACATCGCCTTGAGCTGCGTGTAGAACATGTCGAAGTTTAGCTCCTCTACTTCCATTTCCTCAGGTTTTATGTTAGCATCCTTTATCCCCTGCTGCACAGTCTCAAGCAGCGATTCGAGATCAGGTATGCCGAGGAGCCTGCCGACGAACTTCTTCGAGTCGTAGAGCTCCAGCGATGTTAGTTTCTCTCCGGTGCCTATGAAGGCGATTCTAGACTTTGCGGCTGAGACGGCGCTCAGTGCACCACCTCCCTTTCCGGATCCGTCGAGCCTTGTAACTATGACGCCGTTTATCCCTATAGCGTTGCTGAATTCCGTTGCCTGCCTGCCTGCTATCTGGCCGACGTCTGCCGTGACTACGAGAAGCTTCTCATCAGGGTCGAATGCCTTATTTATCTCCTTCAACTCGTCTATCAACTGCGCGTCCAAAGCGCTTCTTCCGCTGGAGTCGCATATTATTACTTTCCTGTCTTTCAGTTTCGCAAGTCCCTCCCTGGCTATTTTAGCTACGCTCTTTTCTCCTTTTATACCGAAGAAGCTCACGTTCGCCTGCTTTGCGAGCGTCTCGAGCTGCTCGTACGCGGCCGGCCTTGTGACGTCGCAGCAGATAAGCCCCACGCTAAACCCGCGGTCCTGGTAGAACTTTGCGAGCTTCGCCGTAGTGGTAGTCTTACCGGAACCGTACATGCCCACCATAAGTACGCGCTTCGGCTTGAGCACAGGTTCGTAGCTCTCGCCCATCAGCTTGACAAGCTCCTCGTAGACCATGTTGGTTATGTAGTCCTTGGGGTTCATGCCCTTGGGTATCTTCTCGCGGAGCGCAGCGTCCTCTATGCCCTTCGTGAACGCGAATACGAGATTAAGCTCCACGTCGGCAGAGATCAGGGCCTTCTGCAGCTCCTTGGTAAACTCGCGTATCGTCTTCGCATCTATTATGGTGGCTCCGGTAAGCCTTGCCATGGCCTTCCTTAGCCCGTCTCCGAGATCCATTGAATACCTTTAAGGAGTCAGTCTGTTAATAAGCGTATTTATTAAGCATTTTTATGTATATAAAGTTATGTTGGGCTCGTAGCTCAGCCTGGTCAGAGCGCTGGTCTTATACAGACTTTTGATTCAAAAGTTCTAGGAAAGCCAGATGTCGAGAGTTCAAATCTCTCCGGGCCCAAATTCTAGAGCGAGGCATGACGTATTAGAAGCCATAATATGCATCTTTAGCTTTGAATTGTTTGACCTTTTCTTTTCTATAATATATCAGACTTGCGGCAACCCTATGAAAACCATCGTACAACTTTACGGTACGGTCATCTGGGAAGTCTCTCCCCACAATTATTGGGGTATTATCATTTGCCAGGGTTTCAAGGTGGTTTAGTATATACTGGATATGCTCTTGGACTTCTGAGTACTCTGAATCTTTAAAATCTGGGTCATGTACGATTGTTTCTACAGCATCACTGATTTTCATGCTCCTGTTAGACAGAGCATTAATCCAACAATCAACATGTCTAAGATTTCTCAAGTCATTGAGATAAAGTGTGGCTCTTTTCCATATTACCAAACTGTCAAATACCTCTCTGGGGTAGGTTCCTCTATGTTTATACAATGCATCTTCCCACTGTTTTCTCTCAATTAATGCTATTACATCCTTGCCGATATCCTCTCCTCTAACCTTGTATTCATGAAGCACCCAACATTTTTGCACATCAGTTTTACTTACTATATCTCCTATATCCATAACCAAGACTTGGTGTTAAACTATAAAAAAGGTGCAACCTCGTCTTGGGGCAGCCCTGTCCTTCAAGGACCATCTCAGCCCGTTATAAATTAGAGGTTGACTCTTCTCGACTGGATATTGTGCCAAAGTTCATCCTGAAGGTTTGCCCAGGCTCGAGAGATCTATCACGAACCTGTACTTCACGTCTCCCTTCACGACCCGTTCGTATGCATCGTTGACTTTCTGTATTGGTATCAGTTCTATGTCTGCAGCGATGCCTTTTTTCGTGCAGAAATCCAACATCTCCTGAGTTCCCTTTGTGCCGTCGAGACCTGACCCCGCAAGAACGCGGTGCCTGGAGACGAGCGAGAACGGTTGCACGGAAAGCGGCTGATCCTGCAATCCGACCACTACCATCTTCCCGTCGAGTCTTAGCATGGACAGGTAATAATCAATGTCGTGCTTTGCGGATATCGTATCCAATATGAAATCCAGTTTTCCAACGTGATTGTCTGTGGCATTTCCCCTGGTCACAACGGCATCGGTTGCTCCAAGCCTGATGGCATCCTTTGCCTTCTCGTTCGACGTAGTGAAGACTGTCACTTCCGCGCCCATTGATTTTGCGATCTTAACCGCTATGTGGCCAAGTCCTCCGAGTCCCGCTATTCCAACCTTTGTCCCGTTGCCGACTTTCCAGTAAGAGAGTGGCGTGTATGTAGTTGTTCCTGCGCAGAGCAACGGGGCAGTGCGGGCAGGATCTGCTTTTGGACTTATTCTGAATGCGAACTTCTCATTTGCAACGATGTTGTTCGAGTATCCGCCAAATGTAACGCCGCCGTCCTGCCTGTATCTTGACCCGTATGTCCATGCAGGGCCACCATTTGAACAGGCATACTCGAATCCGCTCTTGCACGCGTCACACTCGCCACAGGAATCGACCATGCATCCCACTCCCACGACGTCGCCAACCTTGAGTTTTCCAACTGATGATCCGATCTTCGAGACTTTGCCGACAATCTCATGGCCAGGAACCATTGGATATATCTCGTTACGCCACTCTGAACGAACATGATGAACGTCACTGTGGCATATTCCGCAGTAATTTATGTCCACTACCACTTCATGCGGTCCCGGCTCCCTTCGCTTGAACGCAATAGGTTTCAATTCCCCTTTTGCATCATAGGCAGCATATCCTACGGACTTTATACCCACTGTCTCGCTTTTCTTTGATGCGGCCATGCTATCAGGATTATCTTGCTTGGCACAATTAGATAAATGTTTACAGCAGGCGTAGTTTGTATAATCCGGTCCTAATTAACTGTGCGCTATTTATTTATCTTTGCAATGGAATTTATGAATTATGTGGCGACCATTTGGAGGCGAGATCGAGTTCGACCTGGACCCGGTTACGGTCAACGGCAGGAGCTATGCTGTCGACACCGTGTTCACCAACGGAAGGACTGCAAGCGCCTCCATCAAGGACAACAGGATAGTCATAAGGATACCTAGATTTGCAAGAGCATCGGAGGCGCAGCGGCTTTTCCTAAATCTTCGCGGCAGGATGGCAAGGATGATGGAGAGGCACCCCGAGCGCTTTGAGAAGTATACGCTCTCGTTCAGGCATGGCCAGGCCCTCGCAATACTCGGCAGGGAGTTCCATGTTGTTGTGGAGGGTACTGAATCGGCAAGATCTTCGGCAAGGGTCCGCGATGATATGATAATGGTGAGGGTCAGGACCGGCGTTCCGGCGCATTCGTTAGACATGGCCGTCACAAAGCTGGTCACTAAGACCCTCTGCAGGTATTTTGCGGCGATGGTGAAATCGCGCATGGACGAGCTGAACAGTGCCTACCTTGGCGCTGACGTTGACAGCTTAGTCGTGAAGGACATAAGGTCAAGGTGGGGCAGCTATTCGTCAAGGAGCAGGAGGATCTCCATCTCGGTGCGCCTACTCTTCGCGCCGCAGGAGATACTCGATTACGTGATAGTTCATGAGCTATGCCATAGCGTGGTCCACAACCACAGCAGGCGTTTCTGGTCGCGCGTTGCAGCCATAATGCCCGATTACAGGTCAAGAGTCAGGTGGCTCCGCTCAAAAGGCGACATGCTCGGCAGCGCCGCGCCTGCTCTTGCCGGTAGCGAAAGTATTCCTACCTGGTCAGGAACTGCATGACCAGATCCTTGGTCACCGCATTCTGCTTGGCCAGCGGATGGCTTCTGAGCCTGAGCTTGTGCATCTTTCTCATAGAGTTGTAGCACTCAACGCACATCAGGCGCCTTCTCACGAATCCGCTCCTCACGTGCTCGTCGCGCTCCTGGACATATGAGGGCGGCAGTATGCGCACAGAGTACCTTGGCAGGATCTTATCGCACGCTATGCAGCTGTTCTCGATAAGATACCTAAGGTCTGCCTGCTCAGCTTCGTCAGCCTCGTAGCCCTGTCCCGGCGCAGTCTCATGGACTGCAGCCCCACCCTCCTCTACCACTTCTCCGCGTTTGTTTGTCATACCCAACCCCACAAACCCGTCCTGTCCTCCCTGTCTGCCAGCAAAGTATATTTACTGCTGTCCTGGTATATATTAATAGCAGTCTCAGTATACTTTAAAGATAACTGGTTCACTATTCCGACGTCATTCGAGGCGATTTTATAAGGTACGTCATAGCCATTGGAGGTAACGCGATAACCGGAGAGGGCACGCTGGATGCGATCTCAGTGGAGATCGGAAGGCTGCACAGGCTGGGCAATGAGGTGGTGGTCACGCACGGCAACGGTCCGCAGGTCGGCGAGCTTCTAATCGAGGAGCAGAAAAACCTTGCCGTGCTCACGGCCCAGACAGAGGCTGAGACCGGCCTGCAGGTTCAGGAGAGCCTTGAGAGGCACGGCAGAATACGCAGGGCCGCAGTAGTATTGACAAGGGTGGAAGTTGATCCGCACGACGTCGAATTCAGGAAGCCCACAAAACCGATAGGCAAGTTCTACAAGAGCGCAGATGCTGCGTCAGCAGTGGGAAAAGGGCGCACTGTCAGGAAGCTAATAGGCGGCTACAGGATCGTGGTGCCTTCGCCCATGCCTTCGGGCATAATGGAACTGGGCCAGATCTCTGACCTTCTTGATGATGGCTACGTTGTGATAGCAGGAGGAGGCGGAGGCGCAGCCGTCTCTTCAACAGGAAGGCAGACAAAGTACATGGACGCTGTGATAGACAAGGATTACACTTCCTCGTTGCTCGCATCTATGCTGCGTGCTGACATCCTGGTAATACTCACCGGAGTTGATGCGGCATATGCGCATTTCGGGAAGCGCAGCCAGTCGAGGATATCGAATGTTACCGTATCGGAGATGGAGAAGCATGTAAAGAACGGGGAGTTTGAAGAGGGGAGCATGCTCCCAAAGGTCAGGGCATGCTGTTCCTTCATAAACGCGAGTGGCAAACAGGCGGTTATAGGCAGCCTTAAAGACGCGCGAAATGTGCTCAAAGGCAGGTCCGGAAGCGTTATAGTGGGTAAATAGATGGGTATAGTCCTCAGTCAGTATTAGGATATTGTATGGGTAACATTCCAAGTGGCTTAAGAGATATAGATGGGTATATTGGTATATTGATTAATAGATATGCATATTTTCCTATCTTATATATATAACGAAATAACTTTACGCTCCCAAGCCTTATATATAAGTTGTCTCCATACATATTCAGAGGGGGCAGCGCATCAATCTGTTTTTATCATTCATATCCCACCCACATCCCCAATGTATGAATGTTCTGCCTGACCTTTCTCTCTTTTACTTAATACCGAGAGCATATCAGGAAGAGTCAGGTATATTTCTTGTCAAACTCATGATGAGTAAGTATGCCGGATAAAATCACTGTATCAGGGGAGGTCTTGCTAAAGTAGAATACGACTCTTAGCGCTTCAGAACTAGGATGTTTCCTCTCGATCTCAGGTCTCTGGTCCATTCTGTATCTCCATAGAGAACTGCCGTCTTGGGCAGTAAAGAGTTTGAGTTTATGAGAACCCCTGCCATATGGGTCAGCTACAAGGCTTGTTATCATATTCGTAACATCAGTTATCATTCTCTCGTCATTCGGAGCAAACTTGTCCGCAACTGCCTTGGCAAATGACGCAATTGAGGCCTGGTTAGCAGCCGTATTCTGTTTTGGCAATAACAGAGCGTACGTTTTTGGAGTAACATCAACAGGGTCTTTCACTTCTAAAACTACTTGTTTTCCGGGCATTGTAACTCTCCCCCCAGGGAGGCGCTTCCTGTCTTCTGTTGGTCGTATATCTACAGTTATTAGTGGTCCTTGCTCCGGCATATGCGGGGAGAGCAGAACCCGGATACGCGTCAGTTCCTCAGTTATCGCATGTTCCACCAGTTTCTGGTATTGCTCCTTAAGCTCGTTTGGAAAAACGCCGCTTTTCCGTATCCTCAAGGCAAGGTCGGCATAGTCTATAGCCCCGTCAGGATATAGGACGGGGAGCCATTGGAGCTGCGGGGCATGATTTCTACCGTCTCTCTTGGAAGCCCTTTCCTTGAACTGCTCTACAGTCTGTTCAAGCAGCTTTGGATCGATCTCTTCAGTGGCCCTTTTAAGAATCTCCTCCCGCATCCTCGCAAACAAAGCCTTGTGTCCCTTGCCTGGATGGCCGGCGTCCTCCGCAAGAAGCTTAAGGAAGGCACTGCGCTCAAGTCTCTGCGCATCGAATTCCGTATCTTCAAGGAATTTCCTGAATTCAGGAAGGTTCTGAAGCGAAGAGACAAACTCCATGAATTTCGGGAGGAGTTTTGACTCATAAAAACGTGACCTCTCGGCCCTCATTTCATCCATCATTTCATAAAAGTTGTCCGCATAGGCGACGTTTTCTTGGACAATATTATTGTAACCTTCCCGTATCGCTCTTGGGAGTGTAGGTATATAGCTCTTTTCGATGGCAGTTGCGGCCCTTAACACGGATCCTTGCTTCTCCATATCTCCGAATAGGTTTGAGACCAATAGAGTTGATAGGCTGCGCAGTTCCAATTCAGGAATACGTCCTTCTTCACCGTATTTTAGGGTTAGTACGCTCCTGGCGAAAGACTCTGATGCGCCAGATGCCTTAAAGGAGTGCACAACCTCGTCAATTCTTCCTGTAAGGACTGAGAGCTCGTCCAGCTCTGGCTTCATTTGGGCGACGAGCGAGGAAAATCTATTTTGCGTCCTCTGGACTGTGCCTTCGCTATCCCTGAGCTGCGATGCCATGTCGCGTGAGAGTGACCTAAGCATGTAAACAAAACCCTTTCACTTTCCTGGTTTATAAGTATTGACTACTAATTTGCAGAGGCTGCTTTTACAGCCCTGGTCACTTCCCGTATCCCGGCATCTGTCTTGACAGCGTCCTTCTCAAACTGGGTGACCGACGCCTGGTGGCTTTTGTTCCTAAGCGATTCTATGACCCGCAACGAAGAGACGGAGCCGATTGCCAAGGCCTTTGTCAGTTTCGGTATGGAATACAGGAACGGCACATCTATTTCGTTGTAGATCCTTTCAAGATCCTTCTTCGCACTGCTTGCGCTGCGGGCATGCTTTAGCGCCTTTGATACAATGTGCTTGTCATAAAGTTTTCCAAGCCAGAGCGGTCCTCCGAATTCCATCTTGTTCCCGCAGTTGGCGCACTCTCTCCTAAGATCCGGAACTATGCCATTGCTTGTCACGAATGCATGGCAGGAGCCGCACGAACCCACATATCCGAGCTGGCTCATTGACTCTGCAGCGTCATACGCACCCCTGTGCAGGGTTACAAATACGCGCATGTAGTGCATGTTCGATACTGGCAGGATAGGCTCTATGCCAAAGTTGAACTGGGATGCGCTCCTTGCAATAAATCCCATGAGTATCCTTATTCCGGATTCCTTGCACAGTTCATTATGCAGGGGCTTTGCGTTGTACATCTTGATGCACGCGTCTGAGTGCGCGCCGCAAAGCACTGC
>JASHTL010000099.1 GCA_030040595.1 Microcaldota archaeon | reverse complement strand
CTTCCTGCTCCACCTTCTTTACGTCATGCTCCACTTTCTTTGCATGCTCGTTCCTTTCCGTTGCGTTCTCTTGGCTAGCCATTTAAACAATAGTACTTGCCCAAGCTCTAATTTAAACCCATTGGTAGCGCGTCATGACCTCTGGAAATGGACACTTTGCGCATGTATATGCGCCCTTGTTAGCAGTTCAGATCCGCATAGGGCGGGGCTTGCTGGCCCGCGTCATCTCCTGTTCACCTTCGAGGGCCTTCTTTATCTCCACGGTGTTTCCCTGATGGGGACCATATCTTGAGTCGATTATGCTAAGGTTAAGGCCTACAAGGTCTTCCGGGCTGTTTATCTGTGCTACCGCAGCCCCGCTCTGCCTCAAACCCTCCCCGAAGGAGCTCATATTGCTTATCTGCATAAGCACCACATCATTTGGTTTTGCGATAATCCCCATGAATATCGGCAGCAGCTGTTCATAATTCGTTATCTCACCGTCGCTTGTAATCATTGTAAGGAATCTTCCGTCTTTCTGTTCGCTGACAGCTTGCTTCAATACATCGGGATCCATGATGGTGTCTCCGCCCTGGAAACCCTCAAAGAGCTGCCTCTTGAGTTTCATGAGGTCACCGTAGCTAACCCAGCCGCTCCATGTGGTGTTATCGCTGAAGAGCATCAGTCCATATTTGAGATACTGTGCGGTATTGGTTTTCTCAAGGTAGTTTATCACCGAGTATATCGACCTTATGCACATGTCGTAACGGGATTCATCAAGCGGAGTGTTGCTCCACTGCATGCTTCCCGAAACGTCCACTGCGAAAAGTATGTTCTCGAAGCTTCCCGTCCTTGATCGTCCTTCCTCATTGAAATCGTATGGCGTGGTGTTCTTGAAAAGCCATATCTTCTTCTCAGGGTCATCCGGTTTGTTGATGAATATGGTGCTTCCCCAGGCCATGGGATCTGATATAGGCTCGCTATCGTCGAGCCTTCTCTTCGCCATGTGGAAGAGGGTCATTCTTGCCTGGTCTCCGCCCTCCTTCTTGAACTCGACTACTATCTGGTCCGCCTTCTGCCTGTATATCTCGTCAAATACCTCGTGGGACATTGCGTAAGGCAGATCGGCAGGATCTATCCCTGCAAGTGTGCCTCCATTCGCCTTCACCAGCCTCTTTACGCCTGCCTCGATTATCTCCTTCCTTATCTGCTCTTTCTCCTGCGGCGAAAGGCCGCCTCCAGGCTCTTCGTTGCCCTCTTGCTGCCCATTCTGGCCCTCCTTGCCGGTCTTTCCTGCCATTGCCGCCATCATTGGCGAGAGGTGAACATTCTTCTTTACGTCATCCAGCTTGTCCTCTATGTACGGAGCTATCGTCTTGGCGAATTCCTCTGCGCTGCCAGCCCAATCGGCGGTATTCCTCATTCCCCTCCTGATCGCCTGCCTGTCCGTTTCCGTAAGTTCTCCAGCGAAGGCCTTGCGCGCATACTGCCTGCCGACTATTGAGGCGAGAAGCTGTTCGCAATCGATTTCAATGTTCTGGTAGTTTGTCACATAACGCTCTGCCAGTCCTCTTGCATCAGGCGAATCGGTAAGCTTGCCTTGCGCGTCTACGAACATGCCGAAGTAGTCTTCGTATCCGGGTTTCTTCCCGTTCTTCGACTTGGGTCCGAAATACGCCCTGTCGGTGTTGAGTATGGTGTGCCCCTCCGTGAACTGCTCCTTCTCGAAGTTTACTCCGTTCACGAGCACGTCCATGAACATGTTGGATACATACGGACCGAGCTGCATTACCTGGCTGCCGTCTATTCCGCGCCTCGCAAGGCCCCTGCTCACCCCATCAAGTATCATCTCTGCCTGCTCCACGTTCTGCGGGCATACGCCCCAGTGGCCGTATTCGTGGTCCATCATGGCGGTGATAGCAGTCCGTACAGGATCACCGGTAACGGTGAGCTTGGCATCCCTGACTATCTCACCCTGCCTTGTCTCGAAATCCGGAGCGAGGCTTATGTCAGTCTTCCATGTCCTGTTGTTTGTAGAAGCGTCGAAGAAATCCTTCTTTGCATCGTGCGATATGCTGATCCTGTGCGTAGTGTCCCAGTGCTTTTCAGACGCGTACTGCCTTATCATCGCATCTGTAGCTGCGTGGACCGGATTCTCCCCGTCAGGGGCTTGCGGATCTTTTTTATCCCTTCTAAATGGCACCATTACACCACATCAACTGTATCTGAGCTTCCTGAACAGCTCTTTTGTCCTAGAGGCTTTCTGCTTCTCTCCAGGATCATAATTCCCTGTTAGCTCCTGCCTCCTCTTCTGCAGTCTTGCGAGGTCATCCTGAAGCGGCTTTGCGTCTCCCTCAACCCTGGCCAGCTCCTCCTTTGCAGCCTTATTCTTCCTGAACGCCTTCTTTATCCCAGTGCCGCTCGCCCCGGCAGAAAAGAAAGTGCTGTATATTACTGCAATATCAACCGCCGTCCCAATCATAGCCCCGCCAGAAAACGCGAACGTGTAAATCAGCGCGTCGTCGCCCCCGTCAATCGATATTGATTTGTTCAGTTCTCCCTTTGTTGCCCTGTTCAGCAGCCACCAGTTATTGGGAAGCGGCGGAGCTCCGTTGCTGTTTTTATCATTGTTAAGGCTGTTCCACACCCTCACTGCAAGATGATGGGCCTGCTGGAAAGAATAGACCGTATTCGTGTCATGCTTGTTTCCAACTGAAATGTGTGATTCCTTTATCACCGCACGGTCGCCCTTGTATATGTCCTCTGTCAAATCATTTATTGCCTTCTTCTCCGCCACAACCTCTGCGGCATGGAACGTCGAGGCATAGGTCGACTCGACCTGTGCAAGAATGCCCATCGCGCCAGGTAGCACCATCATTGGATATGCTGCCATGATTACCTTCCCGATCGCTCTGTTAAGACGTTGGCTCCTATCCTTCCGTTCCTCCTTTGCGTCCTTTATCGCAGCGTTCTTCTGTGCCAGCCCCTCCTTCAGTTTGTCTATCTTCTCATCAATCTCTTCCACCTGGCCTTGCGTGGCGGCCTTTACAACATTGCTAAGGCTGGGGCTTCTGAGTGCGGCATAGATCGACGCTGATTGCTCCGGGCTAACGCCCAGTAAAGTGGTATGACGTGATGCAGTGTCACCAGCGGTATGATCCCTCTTGAAAACGTTGAGTCGCATTTGCTTCCCCTGGCAATTACTGTCAGACCCTGACACGCCTTGCGCCGTTCCTGCTGGGTGTTATGCAGACAGGTACTGCTTCGCTCTCGTTTATCCTCCTTCCACCCAATTCTCTGCGGTAAATATCTCTCATGTCAGGTATCTCGCCCATCGACGGATCCCTTATAAACACTGCCTGTATGTCCATCTTGTCCTGTGCGGTGAGTTGCTCCCCGCGCGCCGACTTCTCTTCGATAGGCTGCAGTGCCTTGAGTGACTCCATGAATCTCATCTCTATCTGGTTCATGGCTACTCTGGTGGCTTCCCAGCTGCTCCCGCCTCCATATTTCTCAATCCACCCTGGCGAGATCTCGAGCTTGTGGTATAGTCCGAACTGCACCGTGGCCATATAGTCTGCCATGGTTACTGTTCTCGGGGTATCAGGGAACTTGTATCTCCTGTAAAGCGCAAGCGCCTTTGCGAACATAGCTATCCTGCCCTTCTCTCTTCCGGAAGGTGCGCCTACCTCGCCACAGACATGGCCGAAGGGTCCGTATGCCTCACACTCTCCCCTTCCATCGGTGCCTTGGCATATCTGCGTGGTGAAGTTATCGAACATCAGCTTCGTGCCCTCGGGGGACCTATAGCAATTGTTCTTGTTCAGCAGATATGCACTGAACCTCGTTACTATGGGATCCATCTCCATGCTTTCAACAGCTTCATAGAGCCTGAAAACATGGTCCCTCAGGTCGAGAGTGGATCTTGTTGCCTCGTAGTTGTACTCATGGGATTCCTGCGCGTCCCTTTGTATATTGTCCCTCGTGCTTGGAGGGAACGCATCCATGGGTATCTCTATCACGAACCTATCCCTGCTCGCTTTGTCTATGGGATTCACCCCTCCGTATACCGATCCCTCGTTTATCGTTGCCAGTTTCCATTGGTATCTCTTGCCGTTAGGCATTACCACGCCTGGGACCGCAGTAAAGCCTCCATCGAAAGTAATGGTTTCCAGGCTCAGGAATCCCTGGATCTTGTTTGTGACCACAGAAGGCGCCCTGTTGTACTCGTCTATTATCACCGCAGGCGCGGTTATTGGGACATTGGCCGTCTGCGCCTCGCTTAACCTTCCACCTGCCTGTATGGTGCCGAATAGAACGTCCCTCAGCTGACCCAAACTGAACTCAGCGTCCATCTGCAGGTATCCGAAGTTCTCGCCAAACATCGCATTGACCACACCTTTTGCGAACGTGGTCTTGCCTCCGCCCGTGTTTCCAGTAATTATGACGCCAGCTCCGGATATCGCACTGAGTATCAGCATGTCCCTGAGGTCCAGCTGCACCTCGTATGTCTTTGCGCTCTGGGCGTCATGGCCGGTCGTTACGGTATAGTCAAGCATCTGCGTGGAGTGTATGTATCCCGCAGTGTGCGTCCTCACGCTCTCCTCAAGAATCTTCAAGTCCTGTTCGAATTGCTCCATTAAATCATCGTTCTTATTCACGTGCCGCTATAGTAAAATTACGTTTTTCTGCTATTTATTAATTCTCTTTTTGAACAATTTTATCAACAGGCTTTGTGTTTTTGAGCCAAGAAAAGAGGCACCCTGGCGTTGCATGGAACCATTCTGACTGATTCGGAGACCTTGGCAGAGTCGGTGACTGCTGGAACTAAGCATGCGGTTCTGATTCTGCCTACTGCCCTGCCAACAAACCGCAAACTAGATAAACCCGGATTGAGATGGCTGCTCATGAACCTTCTTGAGAAATTCGACATGAAGAGGTACAGGACGGAGAGGCATAGGCGCAACAGGAAGCACGTCCTTGTGCCGGTGGCGTTGACCACCGTAACCATGGTCATTCTCGTTTTCATACTGAGCAGCGTGAACAGCGACCTCAGGGCCTTCGGCGACTCAACAATAATATTCACCTC
>JASHTL010000098.1 GCA_030040595.1 Microcaldota archaeon | reverse complement strand
ACTGACGGTGACATACTTGAGATACTTCGCGCATTCAGGGATATCGGCCTTAGGGAGAAGAGACACTATAAGAGAGTAATGCGCCACATTAGCAGGACCATAGAACAAGGCCAGGACAGCTGACCCTATATCGTAGGAATTCCCAGTCCCGTGTCCTCCGGTCCTGACGATTTTGAAGAGACAAGCGAGCTTCCTGAAACACCCGTGAATATTGCTATCACTTCAACCTTTCCTGCGTAAGCTGGATCGAGTCTCGCGCCCCAGATGACGTTTGCGTTAGGCGCTGCACTCTCTGTGAGCAGCGATCCTATCTGGTTTGCGTCACCCAGCGTCATGTCCGGGCCTCCCGTTATATGAAGAAGTATTCCTGATGCGTTTGAATAATCGACATCCAGCAGCTTGTTCTTCAGCGTGCTCTTGACAACCTCCTGCACCCTGTCGGCTCCTTGTCCGAACCCGACGCTTATCATTGCAAGCCCTCCAGCAGACATTATTGTCCTGACATCGGCAAAGTCGGTGTTTATCAGGCTCGGCTGCGTGATTGCCTCGGTTATCCCGCGTACGGCCTTTGCAGTTATCTCGTCAGCCAGTGCGAAGGTCTTCTCTATCGGCAGGTTGGGATAGAGCTGCACCAGCTTCTGGTTGTCTATCACTATGAGCGTGTCTATATTCTTCCTGAGCTTCTCTATGCCCCTCCTTGCAGTATCAAGTCTCACTCTCTCCAACGAAAAGGGTATGGTAACAATTCCAACAACTATTGCCCCGCTGTCCTTTATGACTCTCGCAACCACAGGCGCTGCACCAGTGCCAGTGCCTCCGCCCATTCCTGCGGTTAGAAATGCAAGGTTGGTGTCCCTGACGAGAACCTCGATCTCGCTCCTGGAGAGCTCTGCCGCTTTTTCTCCCACTTCAGGGTAGCCGCCTGCACCCATGCCGTGCGTTATCTGCCGTCCAAGCATAAGCTTCGAGATGCTCGGGCTAAGCATGCCCAATTGCTTTGCATCTGTGTTGAATGCGAAGAGAGCAGCTCCCTTTATGTCCATGCCGCTAAGCCTGTGCACCGTATTATTGCCACCGCCACCAACTCCAACAACAGCTATCCTTGGTTTAAAGAGTTCGTATTCATCCTTCAGGCTCTGGTTCTGTGAAAGAGTCTGGTCATACATGCCGAATGCCATAAAATCGCCTAGCTCTATTTGGTATGTCATCATTATATACCTTTCTAGAAAGCCTGCACCGATTCGTTGTCCTATTGCGCAAAACCTTATTACCATTGGCATGCAAGTTATGACTATGTACAACCAGCGGATAGCGGTACTGTTCTACGAAATAGCCGATATGCTGACGCTCGACAAGAATGCGGACAGGAAGTTCGAGGTCCTCGCGTACAGGAAGGCTGCGCAGACCATAGAGAGCCTGCAGGAAGATGTAGCAGACCTTTACAAAAAGGGCGGACTCGCAGAACTCATGGAGCTCCCGGGCATTGGAAAGAGCACTGCCGGTGCCATAGAGGAATTCATCAAGACCGGAAAGATGGCAAAGTACGACGATCTTAAGAAGAGATACCCCATCGACTTCACCAACCTGACCAAGATACAAGGCATAGGCGCAAAGAGCGTCTTCAGGCTCTATGAGAGCCTTGGCGTAAAGAACGTTGCGGACCTCAAAAAGGCGGTGGAGAAGCACAGGATACGCGAGCTCGAGGGATTCGGGGCAAAGAGCGAGGAAGAGATATCTAAAGGGATCGCACAGTTCGAGGCAAGCAAGGGCAGGATGCTCCTCGGAACAGCTCTCCCTGAAGCAGAAACGATAGCAAAGAAACTCCAGAAATCTGGGCTTGTGGAGAAGGTGATAATCAGCGGGTCTACAAGGAGGATGAAAGAGACTGTGGGCGACCTTGACATACTTGTGACTGCCAAGAAGAGCGAACCAGTCATGGAGTTCTTTACAAAGCTGCCTGAGGTTGAGCGGATTATCGTCGCAGGTCCTACGAAGACAACAGTTCTCCTAGGGATAGGCCTGACGTGCGACGTTCGCGTTGTCGAGGACAAGAGCTTTGGCGCAGCGCTGCAGTACTTCACAGGAAACAAGGATCATAACGTCAAACTGCGCGAGATAGCGATAAGGAAAGGATACAAACTGAACGAATATGGCCTTTTCGACAGGAAAGGCAAGAGCGTTGCGGGAAGAACTGAAGAGGAAATATACGAGGCATTGGGCATGGACACAATGCCGCCTGAGATGCGCGAGGATCACGGGGAGATAGACATTGCGACAGCTCACAATCTGCCAAAACTGGTGCAGATTGAAGACATTAAAGGCGATTTCCATGTGCACACGAACCACAGCGACGGCGACAACACAATTGCGGAGATGGCCGATGCCGCAAGGCGCCTTGGAAGGAGCTACATAGGCATCAGCGACCATTCCAAGAGCGAACGGATAGCGAACGGCATGGACGACAAGCAGTTCGCCAAGCACCTCGATGAACTGGAAAGATTCCAGGAGAAGGCAGAGGGCATAAAGATCCTGAAAAGCGCGGAGATAGACATCCTCAAGGACGGGAGCCTTGACCTGAGCGACAAGACCATGGACAGGATGGACTACACGCTCGGTAGCATCCACACGAGCCTCTCCATGGGCAGGGAGGAGATGACCAAGCGGATAATAAAGGCGTTCGAGACCGGATACGTAAGCATATGGGCGCACCCCACGGACAGGCTGATCAACGGAAGGGCTCCTATAAACGTGGATCTTGAGAAGGTCTTCGAGTCTGCAAAGGATAACAATGTAGTGATGGAGATCGATGCGCTCCCTGAAAGGCTTGACCTGAGCGACGAGAACATATTCAAGGCCAGGAAGTACGGCCTGAAGTTCTCGATAGACACTGATTCGCACAGCATTTCGAACTTCGAGCTTCTGAGGTACGGGATAGGCACGGCGAGGCGCGGTTGGCTAACAAAGAGCGACGTGATAAACACGCTTGGATACGATCAGGTTGTAAAGTTCTTCAAGAAGTAAGCGGTTCAAACAAAATAATAATATACCTTCACTGGGACATCTAAAATTCTATGGCCTACCAAACGGCAAGGTCTAGGGCCTACATGTTCCCCCTAGACCACGGCAGGGTACACGATGCAGTGGAAGTAAGAGATAGCGTGGAAATCCTGGCGCGCAGGGTCTCCAAAAGCAGGATTGCATTGGCGCTGGAAACTGACAGGAACCACAGGCAACATTTTCTACGAATAGGCTCGCTAGACAGGGGCACTGAAGAGCTAATCCTGGACTACGTACTACCGGAGTATGTGCCACACGTCCGCGGTCTGCTCAGGACTGCGAAGAGCGTCGCGAAGGGTGGCATATCCGTCTTCCCTATAGACTACAACCCTGAAAATCCCAAACCATTGTACGATAGGATCGAAAGGGCTGAAAGCAAGTTGGTAGCTATAAGCGACTTCGACGAGCTAATAGGACATATGGCACGCACGCTGGCCCTATACAATATGACCAACAACCCGCGCGAGGTAAGAATGGCAAACAGCGTCAGGCAGTTATCGGCGAAAGGCTATACTGCCATACTGGTTGCAGTCGGCTACGACCACGTCCTGCCTATAAGCGACAGACTCTCGTCGCAACTCGATATCCGTTTCTTGAAGAGACTGTCATCCGACGATGATATGATCTACACTGGCCGCAAGGCTGTTGCCATGGCGCGCCAAACCCCTGAGCAGAATCTTGCCATAGTCCTCAGTGCCCTAAGCATTATACTCGAATATGTGATACACAAGCGGCTAGGACGCTGGCCCACGGCTGCAGAGCTGAAGCACCTTGCATCTGTAGACTCGTTAGACCAGGCAAGGGAGGTTTTCGAGGAACTGCCCAGAGTCCGCGACAAGCGCGGCCTTGATGACGTGCTTAGGATCGTCTAGTACCATCCGCGGGCCTTCATGGCCTTCGCAACCCTGTCAACAGCGACTATGTATGCGCCCATCCTTGGACTTATCCTAGCTCCCTGCTTTGCGAATTTTGCCTGCGTGTCTATCACGCTGTTGAATGACCTTACCATGATCCCTTCCAGTTTCTTGTTGACCTCGTCCTCGGTCCAGTACCAGTTCTGCGTGTTCTGGGCCCACTCGAAATACGAGACTATGACCCCTCCAGAGTTTACAAGGAAGTCAGGGTAGTCTGGCACCTTCTTCTCGAAGAGTATGCGGTCTGCCTCGGGAGTTACTGGCCCGTTTGCTAGCTCCAGGACCATCCTGGCCTTCAGCCTGTCAGCGTTTGCACCGGTTATCTGGTTCTCCAGCGCTGCAGGAATAAGCACATCCACGTCAAGTTCCAGCAATTCCTCGTTTGTGAGCTTCTCCACGCCTTTTATGCCGCTCAGCTCTCCGGTCTTTTTCTTCTGCTCCGAGAGTTTCTGGTAATCCAGCCCTGCCTTTGAGTAGACGCCTCCTGAAGAGTCGCTGATCGCTACTACCTTCGCGCCGAGCTTCTTCACGAGCTCGAATGCGAAGCCTCCCGCATTGCCGAATCCCTGTATTGCAACTTTTGCATTCTTCATGTTTATCTTGTGCAATTTCGCGGCCTCTCTTAGCACAAACATCGCTCCAAGCGCCGTGGAGTCAAACCTACCCTGGGATCCCCATACCTCGACAGGCTTGCCGGTTATTACACCGAATTCGTCATGGCCCTCGAGCTTGCTGTACTCGTCCATCATCCACGCCATTATCTGCGGCGTGGTGTATACGTCTGGCGCAGGCACGTCAACCTTCGGTCCGATGAACCTGCCTATCGACCTTACGTACGCGCGCGAGAGGTTCTCAAGCTCCTCGTCGTTCATTGATTTGGGGTCGCATATCACGCCGCCCTTTCCTCCGCCGAGAGGTATGTCTGCAAGAGAGCACTTCCATGTCATCCATGCTGCCAGCGCCTTAACGGTAGAGATGTTCTCCTGGGGATGATACCTTATGCCTCCTTTTGCCGGACCGCGTGCTGTGTTGTAATGCACCCTGAATCCCTGGAAGGTCCTCGTCTTGCCGTCACGCATCTTCACAGGTATGTTCACTGTAAGCGTCTGCATCGGCTCCCTGAGCAGCGCGTGTGCAGCCGGGTCAAGTTTCATTATGCCTGCTGCTGTGTCAAGCTGCTCCTGCGATATCTTGAACGGATCCAATTCTTCTGTTGTCATAAAACCACGTTACGCATAAAGGTGCTCTTCGCAAAACCTTTCAATCTTCCTGTTTGCCTCGTCAGGGCTCTTGCTCTTTATTATCTCCTGCGTGAAATCGGAATCGGAGATGCTCTTCGAAACCTTTCTTGCAGCCTTGGCCACAGCGGCAGAATATTTCATGTTCACGTACTTGCTGACCGCCACCTGCGCTATCCCCAGCTTGTTCGCTATCTCCTGCTGCGTCATCCCATACTTGCTTCTCATCAGCTGTGCAAGGCAGGCCCTGACCCCAGGTATGAGCTCGTTGGTGAGAGTCCTGCACTCAGGATCCATGCTGCTATATATTCCGCCAAGCCTTAAAAGGCATTCGGCGCGCTCAGTATACCGTAACGTCGTAGGTATAGTATAGATATATATAGAGGTAAGATCCTATGAATCCACAACCAGCCTACAACGGTGCAATAATGAGAGGACGAGAGCCGCCTGTACATTGCGATAGCTGCGGCAGAATGGTGCCAAGGAACAAGGCCATAACCGAAGAGAAGAGGATAAACCTCGGCACTGACGCCAACGAGGGAAACATAAGGTTCTTTACCTCGAGGAAGGTATACTACTGCATAAGCTGTGCAAAGCACAGGGGCATATTCGAGAAGAAGAAGCAGCAGGCGCAGCGGGCTGCAGCCAGGGGGTACTGATCATGGTTGGGTGGGTATTTGGCTGTAGATCCGGATGACCTCCTGATCTTCAAGAGACACGGAACTGATGAGAACGAGCTCCAAGTCCCCAGCCAGGAAAAACTCCTCTCGGCTCCCAAGCCGGAACCTGAGGCGAAAGGATCTGGAAAACAGGAAACTGGGGCGACGGAGCAGCAGGCTCAGAAAACTGAAGAGAAGCCTAAGGCTGAACAGCAGCAATCTAGTACTTACAAGAGCATCCAGCCGGAGGCATATGAAGAGAACCCGGAACCTGAGCCTAAATCGATAAGCAGGAGCGGTAGGGACAACATCGCCGCGGCGAAGGGCCTTAAGTGCCTCAACCACCAGTGGCGCAACGCCTATGCGGTCTGCAACCTCTGCAGGAGGCCGTTCTGCTATGCAGACCTGATAACATACAGCAAGAACTTTTACTGCCTGGAGGACATAGACCGGGCATCAGGCGGCATGGTTGTGAAATATTCTGTTGGCGTAATGACCGTATTTGCAGGCGCTGTGCTTGTGCTGAATGCTCTCATACTTACGGCATTCACCAGCGCGAACATGCAATACTTCCTAAGAACATTAAACTCCCATGTCACTGCCGCCAAACTGCCTGCTCTGCAGGCGTCGACGATAGTCGGAAACCTGGGTTCGCTCATCGGCATATTGGCATCAACGGCCTACGCTTATCCATTCCTTTTCATGGACATCTCCATCGCGTTTCTGTTGCTGATATCGGGAATGGCTGTGATCTTCGGCTCGAAGAAGGCGTTCTACCTCGGCATACTGGTAGCCGTCCTGGCGCTCTTATCATTCAGCTATGAGTACCTGACTGCAGGAGTAGAATACACGCTCGTTGTAGCGGCCATCGCGTTCGCCGACATAGCGGTCCTGGCCTACAGCAGGATGAGCTCGATAACGTTCGCCACCGAGAAGGATGAGTCAAGAATGTACATCGAGTGGCCCAAGCTGGAGACATTCTGAAGCATGCATGCTCACTTGAGCCGCATGGAATCTAGGTCCATAGGGGCACGCGCCTCGACGCGCATCTTGCTGCCCAATGTTCTTGCAAGGTCCTCGCACTTCGATTCCTCGCCGTGCATTGTGAATATCCTCCTTGTGAATGGCCTCAGATTGTCCACGAACCGCATGAGCTCCCGCCTGTCGCTGTGACCCGAGAAACCCTCCACGGTCCTTATCTGCATCGCTATCTTCTCGTTGACAAGCTTGCCGTCCTCGCCGGGGAGCGCAACCTCTGCGAGGCCGTTCTGGACCCTCCTTCCCAGCGAGCTTACGCTGTTGTAACCTACGAATATGACCATGTTCCTCTGGTCAGCTGCCAGCGCCTTGAAGTACTCAAGGCTTGCGCCTCCGTTAAGCATTCCTCCGCTTGCGAGTATCACTGAAGGACCCTTGTCGAGTATGCTCTGGCGCTCGCCCTTCGCTATCTCGAAGATCTCGCTCTCGAAAGGCGAGTTGTTGCTGAGTATCCTGTGCTGCAGGCTGGTCCGCAGATATTCCGGGTAAGCTGTGTGTATCGCGCTCGCTTCCAGTATCATGCCGTCCAGGTATATCGGGACTTCCATCTTGTACCTCGGGTTGTTCGCTATGTAGCTCTCGAGGACCAGCATCAGTTCCTGGCTCCTTCCCACTGAGAAAAGAGGAACCAGCACCTTTCCGCCGTTCTCTATTGTCCTCTTTATGTTCTCCATGAGTTCTATCTCGGCATCGCGTCTGTTCTGCGTTATGTCCTTCGGGCCGCCGTAGGTGCTCTCCATGAAGAGCGCGTCTATCCTCGGATACCTAGTATCGGCCTGATCGAAGAGCCTGGTGAAGCCGTACTTGAAATCGCCAGTGTCCACTATGTTGTAAAGTCCTTCGCCTATGTGCAGATGCACCGTGCCGCTGCCGAGTATGTGGCCCGCGTTGTGGTACGTGAGCTTTATCTCGTCAGTGACATTCGTAACCTCGCCGTAATCCCTCGTTATCATGTGCATGAGCATGGAGCGTATGTCCTTCTCGCCGTAGAGCGGAACTCCGCCGCCCTTCTGCACAAGCCTGTTGTAATCATAGAGAAGCAGCGCCGCAAGGTCCCTCGTCGGAGGCGTGCAGTAGACTGGCCCGGTATAACCGAACTTGAAGAGGTACGGAACGAATCCCATGTGGTCCATGTGCGCATGCGTAAGTATCACTGCGTCGATGTCGTTTATCGTTATGTTGGCGCTGTCGAGATAGGGAAATGCCTTGTTCTCCGTGCCGGTGTTCGCCTCCGCTCCCTTTATGCCCGGCTCCGGGCTTATCCCGCAGTCAATGAGTATCTTGGAGTGGTTAGTCTCTATGAGCAGGCTGCTCCTCCCCACTTCCTTGAAGCCGCCGAGCGCAGTCGCCTTGACCCAGTCGCTCTTGACAGCTTGCTGGTTTATCTTCTTGCCTATGCCTCCGAGGAATTTCTTCCTGAAGTCGCTCTCCTTGAAGAGCATCTGCCTCACCCCTTTTATCACATCGCTGTTCATCGTAGGGGTCCTGAGCACCTTGGGCACCCAGTTCGTCTCCTTTACTATCCTCATGAGCGTTGTTCCGCCCTTGCCTATGACAAGGCCGGGCTTGAGCGCCTCTATGTAGACCTCGCAGAACTCTGGCATGAACCTTATGCCCTCCTCGCCCACGCCTGCCTCGGCAGGCACTATCTCGCGTATCTTCTTTGCAGCATCCTCCTGGTCTGTGAGCGATGAAGGGTCTGACCTGACAATGAGCCTCTTCTTCACAGCCGCGCTGATGTTCTTTATTATGCTCTCGTCGCCGTAGAGGTATGATATGTTCTTGACATATATCGCTATGTCAGGACCCTCGTACTCGACCTTGGAAAGCGCCGCTTCCTTTGGAACAAGCTCTTTTATCTTATCTACAATCTCCTTGTTCTCACTTTCATCGCTCAATCAAATCACACTAAGAATCGTGTCGCTCCTGTTCTTTGCGGCCCTGCCTGCGGCCGCACGCACCGTTTTCACTTTGGCAGCTTCTCAAGCTCCTCCTTTGAGTATTCCCTGTAGCCCTTCTTTGTTATGGAGACCACGCGAGTGCCGTCGCCTGTTGCCGAATCGCGCCTCATGGCTATGCGCAGGCCCTTGAGCACATGCCTGACCGCGTCTGTAGTGGTTATCTCCGGGGTGTATATTCCCTCTATATAGCCAAGCGCGGTAAGCGAGCCGCTTCCTGTAGCAGTGAACTTGCTCTCCTTCGTGTAGCCGCCAAGCGGGTCTATGTTGTAGAGCTCCGAGGCTCCCTTGCTGTTTAAGCCCGCAAGTATCAGCTGCACAAGATAAGGGAACATCTTGTTCTCCTGGAGTATGAGCGAGAGGAGCGATGTGGCTGCTGTAGGCGAGAGCGTCTTGCCCTCGTCCATCATGTACATCTCGTTCTGGACCTTGAGTATCTTGACCAGATACTCAGCGTCGCCTACGCCTCCTGCTATGGTTATGCCAAGGTTCTCGCTGATCCTGTAGATCTTGATCGCCTCCGTGCTGGCTATGAACGTATCCATGGAAGCGCGCATGTCAGAGCCTATCACAACGCCATCCGAGCAGACTATGCCGAGAGTGGTCGTACCCTTTTTCACTGATTCGTAGAAATCTTTGTCCATAAGTTGCACCTATAAGCACAATAACTAACGTTAGATATCGTTTCGGTCGTAGGACTATTAACCCATTTAGTCCTCTGGATGAGAGTTATGAAATTAACAAAAGAAAATAACCTTACACTATTAAGCTACCATTACCTATAAAATACTTACTATTCTCAAGCAGCTCAGCATACGCGAAAGTCCTGTGCAATTTCGTTATCTTCACCGTGTACGTCTTCCCGGACCGCGCCTTTGCGTTCCTGATGAAGACCACTATGTCGTTTATCTTGCCTATGCCTTCGCCCTTCGGATTCTTCGCGTCAACACGGACCTGATATGTTCCACCCTCCTCTAGCTCCTTTACCCCAAATTCCATTCCCAATTCACCCAATATTTTTTGCACTAATGCTTGTTAGTGAAGTATATCTACTTATCCCCTTGAACCCACGGCCTTGACTATGGTCTCAGCCTTTTTACGCCCAATATGGTATTGCTTCCATTCACCTATTTAAAGCTTTTCTGCAAAGTTCGTCAATAACAATAGGAATTATGGCGATGCATGCGCCATTTCCGTGCGCTCCTACTGCCTGCTCTTTATAAGCTTAATGTGCGATATCTGTTCCTATAGTCGCAGGCGCGTCGCGCCTTGCGCACTGGCCAGCTACTGATTCGCATGACAAGGGCAACCATAATACTACCTGTGTACAATGAGCGGAGGAACCTCAAGGCCAACTTCCCGAAGATCTACTCGGCCGCGAAGAAGCTCGGCAGCTTCGAGATAATAATAGCAGAGGACGGCTCCACAGACGGATCAAAGGAGCTTGCGGAAAAGTTCGGAAGGCTACCCAATGTCATGGTGCTGAGCAGGCCGGATAAGAGCGGGAGAGGCGGCGCGCTAAAGAGATCAATACAGGTAGCGAAGGGCGATGTGGTAGGGTACATGGATATAGATCTCTCTGTGCCGCTCTCGTATCTGCCAATTGCCGTGAGCAAAGTGGAAGGGGGCCAGAAGATACTTACCGGGTCGCGCTATGCAAAGGGTTCGGACATCAGGAGGACCTTCTGGCGGCATTTTCTCAGCTCCGGATACAACCTGCTCCTCTTCGCCGTCTTCCAGTCGAGGGTGAAGGACCACCAGTGCGGGTTCAAGTTCCTTGAGAGGAATTATGCGAAGAACCTTGCAAAACGCATAAAGGACAACCACTGGTTCTTCGATACCGAGATGCTGATCCTGGCGCAGCGGGACGGGATAATGCCGTACGAACTGCCGGTTGAGTGGAAGGAGCACAGGGAGACGAAGGTGAGGAACAAGGACATCTACCTCTTCCTGAAGGCCGTCTTCAGACTAAGGTTCAGCCAATGAGCAAGCACCTTTTTAATTTAGTGTTGAGAAAAGATATCAGTCACTATTTGTCAAGTGATTTTGTTGAGTGAAGAAAGCCACGCAGAGGTTCAGGCACCCCCACAACAGCACCATCATGCGCAGCAGAAGAAGGGGGTTCTCGAGTCGGTGGTAAGATACACCAAGAGCGACAGGTTCAGGCTTTATCTTACGGTTTTCGTCATTTACACCATAATCACGCTTGTCATGTTCTGGTACCTCGTCCCGAACATAACGTCATATGTTCCGAACGGCTCAAGCGACTCGTATCAGAGCATGTGGAATCTCTGGTGGGCCCCTTATTCGATCTTCTATCTGCATACGCTCCCGTATTTCACCTACTCCATCTTCTTTCCCATAGGAGCCAACCTGGTCACCCAGGACCTATCGCCCTTGGCAGGCATCCTGAGCGCTCCTTTCCAGGCCGTCAGCCTTGCATTCGCATACAACGTCATCTTCCTTCTCGGTTTCATACTATCCGGGCTCTTTACTTTCATGCTGCTGTTATATCTCACGGGAAACAAGTACGCATCGTTCATAGGCAGCCTCGTATTTGCGTACAGCCCTATGCACATCGCGCAATCAATAGGCCATCTCAATTGGGCCTCGATCGAGTTCATACCCCTCTTCATTCTCCTGTTCATACTGATGATCAAGGAGAAGAGGCAGCTGTATGTGGTCGGCTCCGCGCTCTCATTCCTTTTCGTCGTCTTCTTCGGAGACCCCCTGCAGGGAGTGCTCACCATCGTATTCGTAGTGCTTGCGATTCTAGTATACCTGCTGCTGAAGAGAAAGACCGCGTTACTGAACAGAGGAACTATCTTGCTACTGGCAGAAATGTGTGCGATAATACTCGTCGTAGGAAGCCCGTTCCTCGTGCCGATCACCCTGGGACTCATCTCGCCATCCACGCAGTCAACGGCGAGCCAGCTTTCCGGGACCGTGAACCAGATGCTCTGGAGCGACAACCTCGCATCTTATTTCCTGCCCAGCTACTACAACGGCATCTTCAGCAACATTTCACAGTCATATTACAATGCAATATACGGGCTGATATACCAGAACGTCATCTATACTTCTGACATCACCGAGAAGGTCTCATACCTGGGATACTCGGTGCTCTTCCTTGCCATTGTGGCCCTTTACTTCGATTTCAAGAAGCACAGGCTTGCCAACACGGCGCTCTGGCTCATTCTCCTTCTCATATTCGGATGGCTCTCCCTCGGGCCTTACCTGCAGGTTCTTGGCACGGTCACAAGCATACCTGCCATATACTCGATCTACAGCAACATACCGCTGCTTAACATAGTGAGGGAACCTGGCAGGTTCGATGCCCTTGTGACTCTCTGCCTCGCAGTCCTTGCAGCGATGGGCTTTGCGTACCTGTCAGAGAAGATGGACAGGAGAAAGACGACGATTCTTGCAGCCGTATTCTTCGTACTCATAATGGTCGAGTACAACGGGATGCCGCTCTCTTCGCAATTCGCACAATCACTGCTTCTCAACGCTACTATATCCAAGGCGTACTACCAGATAGGCGACATTCAGGGCAATTTCTCCGTGTTGATTCTGCCTATAGTACTTAACACGAATTCGACCTCGCCGGAATTCTATCCGAGCGTGGCAATGTACGATTCTGCTGCAATGAACGGCAAGCCGATAATAGGCGGGTACACGAGCAGGGAGAACGACACGCAGGTATACTCTGCCGAGGCCGTGCCGCTGGCATCTGCGGCAGGATACCTTGAGGAGGGCTATGGCCTTATCTTCCCCTCTCCAGTCATTGGTAACGTCACCAACGAGACGCTCCTCTGGGTCGAGAACTACGACACGCAGTTCGTTACCGTGACAAGGAGCGCATACAACCTATCAGAACAGGCGACGCTGTACAACTATCTGTACGATACCTTCGGAACTCCGCTCTACGTGGACAACAGCACTTTCGTCTTCCAGACAAAGAACGCGATTCTGGAACACGCCAACAAGGCGCTCACTGCATATTCTATAGGCACATGGATACCCGGCTATAGCTTTTGCAGCGGCGAGTCGTGCAACTCCACGTTCGGTACCCTATGGTGGGGCACAAACGAGCGCGGGATAGGGATCTACTCGCCCAACAGCATGAGGGTTACAATGAACCTAACCGCAGAGGCCCCTATCAACGGCACGGACGTATTACTCTACCTGAACAATGTCCAGTTCGGCTCCCTTACTGTCAATGAGAACGAATCGGAGTACGGGGTAAGCTTCAATGTGAGCAGGGGATACAACCAGGTTGTGTTCTACGCGCAGAACAATACATTCCTGCCGTCTCCGTATATCGTATACGGGATCAAGAACGTCACCGTCACGAGAACCACATAGAGACCAAGATTAAATGGCCACAGATAAAAATGCAGACGGCCTGGGAAGGCGAACCGCAAGAGTACTCTCCGCTGTTCTTATAGGCCAGATAATCAGCATAGTGCTGACAGGAATAACCATAGTGCTCCTGGCCAGGCTTCTGCAGCCGTACCTCTACGGCCAGTACACGTTCGCATTCGGCTACGCCTCGTTCATCGACGCGGTGGGCGGACTCGGCATAGGCGCGTATCTGAGCAGGCACTTCGCAATATGGGCGTTCAAGCAGGACAGGGAACAGATGATGCGCGTTCTCTCATCGGCGTTGCTGATATTCATGGTCTCTGCCATACTAATCACGCTATTGGCGCTGGGACTGAGCGGCTACCTTGCGAACACCATCTACGCAGGGCTGAAGATACCCGAGATAACGCTGATAACGTCATCGCTCATGATCTTCTTCGTAATGGCGCAGTCCGTGGAGATGCAGGCGCTCATAGGATTAGGCAAGGGCGCGTACTCCTCATTTACTGGAGTGTTCGGAAACATAGTGCAGCTGTTTGCGAGCGTGGGATTATTCCTTCTCGGGTTCGGAGTGGAGGGAGTTCTCGCAGGCATGCTGCTGGGATACGTTGTGAGCGCAGCAGCTGGCGCATCCTTCATGTACATCTCATTAAGCAAGAACGGGCGCATATCGCTTGTAAGGCCCACAAGGAGGGAACTCGTGTCCACCGCAAAGTTCGCCTTCCCAGTCGGCGTAAACAATATGCTCAACAACGGCATGCAGAACTTCTCCATACTCTTTCTCGGGCTCTTCGTGCCAGAGATATTCCTTGGGAATTACGGCGCTGCTCTGCAGGGCCTGACAGCGGTAATACTGCTGCACAACAGCATAAACAACGTGCTTCTTCCAGCTTTTTCCACGGCAGGAATTGAACGCACCAAGAAGAGGCTCCACGAAACGTATAACAAGGTGCTCGGTTACTCGCTGAACCTGATACTGCCCCTCCTCGTATTCGTCGGCGTCTTCGCAATGCCTGCAGTCTACCTCTTCCTCTCGAAGAGCTACTCCTATGCGCCTTCGTATCTCTCCCTGATAATGGTCGGAGCGGTACTAAATACGGTGAGCCTTTTCATAAGCAGCCTTATAGTCTCAAAAGGGGCCACATTCAAGGTGCTGAAGTACAACGCCGGAGTCGCGCTGGCGGAGGTCCTCTCGATAATTGTCCTTGTTCCAGTGCTCAACGCATACGGAAACAACATCGCAGTATATGGCGCGATAATTTCGATATTCATAATAGGGAACATCGTTTCGGTGATACTCTTCGTAGGCGGCGCCCGCCGGCTCTTTGGCGTGAGATTCGACCACGGGAAGATAATTAGGATCTTCCTTAGCAACGTGGTGCTCGCAATAGTGCTCGCAGCAGTGCTCTTCGGCCTTTATCTGCTGACGGCTGGCTCTACAAGAAACATCGTGCTTGCGGGAGAGCTTGTCGCTGGCGCGATAGTCACCCTGTTGGCATACCCTTGGATAGCCGCAATCACAGGCACCCTGAACAAGAATGACACTGCCAGCATAAGGGATGCAACATCAAAACTGCCTATAATAAGGGAGCCTGTCAAGTGGTATATGAGGTACGTAGAGATCTGCGTGTGATGGAGCATGGAATACTCGGACACTACCCTGGTCATTCCAACGCTCAACGAGCGTGAGACACTGCCGATCCTTGTCAGGAAGGTGCTAAGCCTGTACAAGGGCATAAACATATTCGTGGTAGATGACGGCTCAAGGGACGGCACGCTGCACACCCTTGACAAATTCTCTGCCAGGGGTAAAATACGCACGCTTGACAGGAAAACGCTTGGCAGGGCCCCAGGCCTGACGGCGAGCATTGTCGATGGCATAATGGAGAGCAGGACAAAGTTCGTCATAGTGATGGACGCTGACCTGCAGCATCCGCCTGAGAAGATAAAGGAGATACACAAGGAGCTTTCCAAGGGATACGGCATAGTCGTTGCAGTAAGGGAACGCGTTCTTGACTGGCCATTATACAGGAAGCTAATCTCGCGTACGCTTGGCGGCATAGGCTACATGGTATTGTTCATCAACGGAAAGAAGGTAACGGCAGACATATTCTCTGGATTCTTCGGGGTCCGGAGGGCCGCCGCTGCCGGAATAATATCAAAAAACAGGAGGCGCTTCGTTGGAGAAGGCTACAAGGTCTTGTTCGACCTGCTGAAATCCATAGACTCTGCAGAAAATGTCAGAATATCCGAGGTAAAGTACAGCTTCGGCAACAGAAAGTTCGGCAAGTCAAAGGCAAGCACAAAGCAGGCGGTAGCCCTGCTAAAGTCATACGTTACGTGACTTCGCCGCTTCGATCAGGCTCACAAAGAGAGGCGCTGGGGACTCAAACCTCGACTTAAGCTCCGGATGCGATTGCGTGCCTATGCCGAATCCCGAAGACCATTCGACGAATTCTACAAGCTTCCTGTCCGTGGTAAGCCCGGTTATCTTCAACCCCTTATCTGTGAGTATCTTCCTGTAGTTGTTGTTGAACTCGTAGCGGTGCCTGTGCCTCTCGCTTATCGGGCTCTTTCCATAGGCCTTGTACGCCACCGAGTCCTTGTCAGGAAGCAGGCATTCCTGGGCTCCCAGTCTCATTGTGCCGCCCTTGGCAGTTATGCGCTTCTGCGAGTCGAGAAGCACTATCAGCTTGTGCTTCGTCTTCGGGTCAAGCTCCGAAGAGTTTGCGCCAGCAAGCCCTGCCATGTTCCTTGCATACTCTACAACCATAAGCTGCATGCCTAGGCAGAGCCCGAGGTACGGTATGTTGTTAGTCCTGGCATGCTTTATTATGTTGATCATACCTTCCGTGCCCCTGGACCCGAATCCGCCTGTGACTACGACTCCGTGCATCTTCTTGAAAATATTGTAATCGCCCTTGCCGTCATCATAGTCGGTTGACTCAATCCACGTAACGTTTGCCCGCGTGTCCGTCTTCGCGCCCGCGTGTATCAATGCCTCTTTCACGCTGGCATAGGAATCATGAAGATGCGTGTACTTCCCTACCACTGCAATGTTCACCTCGTGTTTCGGCGAGATCGTGCGCTTGACATTCTCCTTCCACTCTGCTATCTTTTTCTTGTTTGGCTGTCGCAGTTGCAAGCCTAGGTCCTTGAGAAGAAGCCTGTCGAAGCCGACGTCCATGAAGTGCAGCGGCAGGTTGTACAGGGTCTGCTGGTCCTTGTCGTCTATTATCCTCTCCTTGCTCAGGTTGGCGAAAAGGGCCAGCTTCTCCTTTGTGCTCTCCAGAAGCGCGGTCTGGCTCCTGCATATTATGAAATTGGTCCTTATTCCGTCCTGGAGTATCAGCCTTACACCTATCTGCGCCGGCTTCGTCTTCTGCTCGCCCACAACATCCAGCGT
Organism: Microcaldota archaeon; assembly: GCA_030040595.1. Taxonomy (GTDB): domain Archaea; phylum Micrarchaeota; class Micrarchaeia; order Micrarchaeales; family CABMGC01; genus JAKAVK01. The sequence continues at coordinate 16,850 of JASHTL010000098.1, read as the reverse complement.
AGGCAGGTACGTGAGGTTGATGAACACGACCTCGTGCTTCAGCGCAAGCTGCCGCATTGCCTCTATGAAATAGCTGTTCTCTATGTCGCCTACTGTTCCGCCTACCTCTATTATCAGAACGTCGGGCTTCTTCTCGTCGGAGAGCTTCTCTATTCTGCTTATGATCTCATTAGTCAGGTGGGGTATTATCTGCACGGTCTGGCCCAGGTAGCCTCCCTGCCTCTCCTTCGATATGATTGCACCAAGGAGCTTGCCCCCTGTTATCGATAAGTCGCCGGTCAGGTCTTTGTTCAGGAAGCGCTCATAAATCCCGAAATCCATGTCAACCTCGCTCTTGTCATCGAGCACAAAGACCTCGCCGTGCTGGAATGGGTTCATGGTTCCGCAATCAAAATTCAGGTATCCGTCAAACTTAACCGGAAGGGCCTTGTAGTTGTAGAAATCGAGTATTCTCAGTATAGAAGAAGTGACTACGCCCTTGCCGAGTCCGCTCAGCAAGGAACCCAATACCACTACATATTTTGTTGGCACGAAATATATTGACGCATAACGCTTAAAAAGAATACCTTCTGCCGGCTAAACCTTGCTACAAGAGCGCAAGGTCAAGGTCTATTCAGTGAACCAGGGCGAACGCCAGGAAAAGCGGAGCCAGCAGAATCGAGATCGTGCTGACAACCTTTATCATGGAGTTGAGCGCAGGTCCGGCAGTATCCTTGAGCGGATCTCCGAGCGTGTCCCCGACCACTGCAGCCTTGTGCGCGTCGCTTCCCTTGCCTCCGAACTTTCCTCCCTCGATGTACTTCTTTGCGTTGTCCATCGCTCCTCCTGCATTGGCCATGAAGAGCGCAAGCATGAAGCTCGTAGGTATCATCCCTACAAGAAGCCCGCCGAGCGCCTGTACGCCAAAGACAAGGCCCACTACTATCGGAGTCAGTATTGCGACCATCTCCGGAAGAGCGAGCGACCTGAGCGCATTGACAGTGGCGATGTCCACTGCGCGCGCGTAATCAGGTTTGGCCTTTCCTTGCATCAGTCCTTTTATGGTTCTGACCTGCCTCCTAACTTCCTCGACCATCTTGTTTGCCGCATGGCCTACTGCTTCCATCAGGAACGAGGAGAAGATGAACGGGAGCATCGCGCCTATGAATATTCCTGCTGTGACAAGCGGGTTGAGCACGTTTATCCCTGTCTTCGTTATTCCTACAGCGTTGGCGAATGCCACGAAAAGGGCTACAGCCGATAGCGCAGCGCCGCCTATTGCAAATCCTTTTGTGGTTGCCTTGGTCGTGTTGCCTACGCCGTCAAGCGCGTCTGTGATCTTTCGGACGTTGTGAGGCAGCTGCGACATCTCGGCTATGCCTCCTGCATTGTCCGTGATTGGGCCGAACGAGTCGATGGTAAGTATCGTGGCTGTAAGCGAGAACATACCTGCAGCGGCTATTGCAATGCCGTACACGCTATTGCCCGCAGCGATGTAGCTTACGAGGATTGCCGCAACTACGAAAATAGCAGGCATCCACGTTGTCCTCAATCCGACAGCGAGTCCCATTATCACGTTTGTTCCGGCACCTCCTGTCGAGGCTGTGGCTATCTTCTTCACCGAGTTGCTCTCACTTCCCGTGTAGTAATCGGCTACCCAGAAGAGAAGGAACGCGAGAACCAGCCCTGAGAGCACAGATACGAAATAGCCCATGGGCAGTTTCAGCATATATGTAAGTGCATAGTCCAGCACAGCAGCAATTACCACTGTGACAAGTATGCTCTTGTACAGCGCGCCTATGATATTGCTACGTCTTCCCACTTTTGCTATGTATATGCCTGCGATGCTGGCAAATACTCCCAGTATTGCAACATATATCGGATACGAGAAGAGATGACCTGCGGTTGCCCCAGGTATGCTGTTCGCGATAAGCAACGCTGCAACAAGCGTAACAGAATAGCTCTCGAAGACGTCTGCTGCCATTCCGGCGCAGTCGCCTACATTGTCACCAACGTTGTCAGCTATCGTGGCAGGATTCCTTACATCATCCTCGGGAAGGTTCAGCTCGGTCTTTCCGACAAGGTCAGCTCCGACATCCGCTGCCTTTGTGTATATGCCTCCGCCTACCCTGGCAAAGAGCGAGATCAGTGATGCTCCAAATCCGAATCCGATCAGGAGCGGTATCTGGTCTGTTGTGAAATATGCAAGCAGTGCGCCAAGGCCTATGAGAGAGAATCCCACAGCTGCGAAGCCTGTGACTGCGCCTCCGAGTATTGCCGTTCTGAATGCCGGGTTAAGGCCCTTCTCTGCGGCCCTTGCAGTCCTGACATTTGACCTTACGGCAACGCTCATTCCAAGGTACGCGGTGAGGTATGACGCTATGGCTCCGATAAGGAAGGCAAGGACTATCTTGACTCCGCTGCTCAGCGAGAACGCGAAGAGCACGGAGAGTATTATAGTAAATACTGCTATGGTTATCGCCTGCCTCCTGAGGTAAGCGTACGCTCCCTCCCGGATGGCTTCTGCGATGCCTCTCATCCTCTCCGATCCCTCATCACGCTTCAAGACCATCATTGCGCATATGGCCGCAACGACTATGGCTAGCGCTCCTGCTATTATGCTATAGTAGTAGAACTCCATCAATACCACAATGTTTTATGAATCGCAATCAATCTTTATAAAGCTTTTTAGGCACTGGTCTTGTTTAATAAGCCAAAATGCGTAACAAGCCTTGAATCAGTAGAAAGTGCCGCATTTATTTCCTAAAATGACCTGAAGTATATCTCATTGGCCTGTCCTCTTTGTCAGGCTTTACCTCTTCAATCCTTTTTATTTGCTCCTGTACAAACTTTTCCAAGGTTATTGCATCCTTGGGCATTAAACCGTCTATCTCTCCCTCTGTCTTTTTCTGTGGATTCATATTGGACTCGAATGCGCCAAGCAGTCGTATATCTATTGTTGCAAACAGCTTGCCCCTTACAAGGACAATGCCGGCCACTTTGTTGTACGGTATGTAATTGTAGTCGGTGGGCGTTAGCATATTGACTCCTGCATACAAGCCCCAGAATGAATTGTTTATTATGATCAACCGCTGGTCGGTTGCAACTATGAATGTTGGGGCTATATCGCTTAAGAGGCTCTGCTTGAAGATATACACGACTTTCTCACCATCATGCAATATGGGTTTGACCTTTTCAAACATCTTATTCACAAAGAACCCCATAATACCATGTACTTTTTCCTTATTTTATATCTATCCTTGAACACTACGAAAGCATTAAAATTATTCACATCGAATAATTAATGTGGTATTATGGACGAACATTATAGCGCGTACGAGGAGAAGGCCAAGAAGATAATTGATAATTGTACTTACATGGTAGTCGGAACCAGCACAAAAGGAGGCAAGCCGTGGGTAGCTCCAGTCTTGTTCGTGTACGATAGCGACTTCAATATCTACTTCTTGTCTGCTATTGACGCGGTGCATTCCAAGAATCTGTTGGAAAATGCAGATGTATCGATCTCAATATTCGATTCCCGCCAAAAGATCGGTTTTCCTGACGGAGTTCAGGCTGAAGGGAAAGTGAGCCTCGTGGAAAAAGGGGATATCAAAAAGGCAATAACACTATACTGCAAAAAGGTATTTCCGGATTCGGATATAGAACCCATGAAGAGATATGTACCGGAGAATTATCTTGGAGCGGCAGAGTTTCGATTCTTCAAGATAAAACTGAGCGCAGTCTATGTAACCGGAGAAGAGAGGCGCGTAAAAGTAGAGCTTGGAGACAAATAAGATACGGGATAACATGCATGGCTACAGGGAACCAAAGGCACCCTGGTTTCTTCACATATCCGTTGTGTACCATGACGTATCCGGGGGATCCCTGATTGCCATAGTAAGGAATCGCATCAGCGATGAAAATGTCGGTTTTCACGTGTCCGAGGACTCAGACAGACTCAGCGAGTGGTCAGCGCAAAATGGCATGCTGATAAAGAAAATAGATTCCAGATACGGACTCGGTGCTGTGATCGCAGAGCTCCACAGGCAAGGAACCGAGGAGCTCTAGGCATTAGGACACGGAGAACGAACCTGCCGGGAGATGCTGCATTATATAATCGATGTCGCTATATCCAAGCCTCTTCGCTATGTACTTTGCGGCATCGGATTTCTTGGTATTGCCAGGCCTTATCCTGAGAAAACTCTTTATGCCTCTTCTTGAGCACGTCAGCGACGGGACTATCCTTATCTCCTCGGCGCCGTCCTTCCCTTTCTCTGCGAATGCACATAATTCCAGGGTCATGTTCCTGAACCATTCCCGCTCTCCGCTCATAAGGAAGCTGCCTGTTCCCAGCGAACCTTTCCCGGTTGACTTGCTTATCTGCTCCCTTTTCAGCGAGTATACGCTCGCTGTGGCGCTGCCGATCTCCCATGCGCTTGAATAGCATGCAGCAAACTGCGCAACCTCCTCCCTTATCTCCCTGCTTGCGCCTGCGCCGTCCTTGAGTATCGTAACTGATGCGCCGAAGACATCCGCATGGAAGAAGAGGTCGTTCTGCTCAAAATGCCTGGAGTTGACGAGTTCGTTCTGCTGCGCGCTTCTCCCGCCTATTGCAAGCATAGAGTTGCTTGTGAAGAACCAGTTGAACTTCTCGTACCACTGCCTCTCAACGATCTTTCTCAGCTCCTTCCTCTCCGGCCTGACCGATTCCTGCTCGGAGAGCTGCTCCCTCAGTTCCCTTGACGATCGTTCCGCGCCCTCGGCCTTCTTCCTAGCCTTCTTGGACTTGCCGAAGTAGTCCTGCGCGTTCTCCTGGGCCGATTTTGTGAGGTCTATTGAAATGTCCACGTTTTTCTTATCACAGGAAAGTTATATAAAAGACAAAATTGAGGTAACGGTGATATCATGCACCGCACCGTGAATGAACAACGCCTGATCGAAGGGCAAAGGAATGACGTAAGAGTGACAATTGATCTGCTGAGAGACAGGAATATTAGGGACAGAGTTGTAGGACACCAACTGCCTGATGGAACCGAGGAGCTGCACAGGGATGTCCTCAAGACAAAGTACCTCCTTACTCTTCCACACGTTTCGGAGGACATAGAGGTCCGGATGCTGCTTGAAACTGCACACGAAGACCAGAAGAACAGACAGAGAGCCGCGGCTCCAGCTGCTCCTTGAGATACTTCAGTGTGCTATCAGCGTTATTATCTCCGAGATAATGAATCCCATTATTCCCAGGATTATTATCCCGACGACGACTATCTTCATGGTGCGCATGAAGGTCTCGCGGTCAGGCCTGTAGCTAACGCTCAACACATGCTTTGAATCTGTGTAAAATTCCTTCAGCGACTTTATCGGATGAAACTCCATGTCTCCACGTCCTTACCGTTTTGTCTTCGCTTCTTCCTCGAATATCTGGTCAAGGTCCATGTTGCTGTTCTCTATGATCTTCTTCTTTATGCCGTGCTCGGTGTACTCTGCGAACTCCACTCCGCTGAGCACCACCATTATGCGCAATACATTCTTCTGCAGCGCAGGGTCTATCCTCGCGCCCCACTTCATCATCGCATCATCGCTTATTCTTCCGGAAACTTCCTGGAAGATGTTCTCAGCCTCGCGCAGCGTAAGGTCATCCCCTCCTATTATGTTCACGAGAGCCTTCTTTGCCGTTGCCAGGTTCACGTCGAGCAGAGGGCTCTTCAGGGTGTTCTCTATCGCCACTATGGACCTGTCAGTCGCCTGGGTGGCGTTGGCCTCTCCTATGCCTATGACTGCATAGCCTGAGTCCTTCAGCACGCTCCTGAGATCTGCAAAGTCAAGGTTGACCATGCCCGGCTTAGTGACCATCTCTATTATGCCCTTCGTTGCCTTTGCGAGTATCTCGTCGCTTATCCTGAAGGCCATGTTGAGCGGCAGGTCCGGCGCCACGGTAAGCAGCTTGTCGTTCGGTATTATTATGACCGTGTCTGTGAACCGCTTCAGCTTTGCAAGGCCTTCCAGAGCGTTCCTCATCCTCACTCTGCCTTCGCTTGAGAACGGCAATGTCACGATCGCTACAGTAAGCGCACCCTGCTCCTTGGCCTCGTGCGCTATTATCGGTATTGAGCCTGTGCCCGTGCCTCCACCCAATCCGCATGTCAGGAAGACAAGCTGCGCGTCGCTGAGCAGATGCTTTATGTCCTCCTTGCTCTCAGCTGCGGCTTCCTCTCCAAGCTTCGGGTCGCTGCCTGCGCCGAGTCCGCGCGTAGATTTCTTGCCTAGCAGGACTTTTCTCGAAGCTCTGGTCCTTGCAAGGTGCGGCGCATCCGTGTTCATCGCTATGAGCGTGGCGCCCTCTATGTTCAGTTCTGACATCCTTGTTGCAGTGTTCGACCCGCTCCCCCCTGCTCCGACAACATATATCTTCGGCTTCGCTGATTCTATGAACTTCAGCAGTTCTTCGTCGTCTACAGACATTATGTTCGGGTTTGGCGCAGGCGCGGCATCGGCCATATCATCATTCTGCGGGAAATTGTCGCAATGAAATAGATATGCTGCAAAGGAATAAAAAGACTCCTCATGATTTGCAATTGATGTAGAAAGGAGCGGGCCAACGCTACTATTTTATTACTTCATGCGGATAGGTATAGATTTGTATGGATATTGAGACAAAGATCAGCACCATAAAGAGCTTTGCGCAGGAGATAGTTACCGAAGAGGAGCTCAGGCAACTCCTTGAAACCAAGAATAATCCCATAGCCTATGACGGGTTCGAGCCGTCGGGTCAGATGCACATCGCGCAGGGTCTGTTAAGGACGATAACCGTAAACAAGCTTACCTCAACCGGAGTGCACTTCAAGTTCTGGATCGCGGACTGGTTTGCCATGATAAATAACAAGTATGGCGGAGACCTGGAAAAGATAGAGGTTGTCGGGAAGTACTTTGTAGAAGTATGGAAAGCCTGCGGTCTTGACATGAGTAATGTGGAATTCGTATGGACATCTAAGCTGATCGGGGAGCATCCGGAGTACTGGGAAACCCTGATGAAGTTCTCTATGAATGCTAGCGTACAGCGCGTCCTGAGATGCGGCCAGATAATGGGCAGGGAGGAGAGCACGTCTAATCCAAGCGCCCAGATAATCTATCCGTTGATGCAGACTACAGATATGGTCTACCTTAAGGTTGACATTGCACAGCTTGGCATTGATCAGCGCAAGGTCAACATGCTTGCACGCGAACTCTTCCCGAAACTGGGATACAAGCCCCCTGTAGCGGTGCATCATAAGATGCTGATGGGGCTTCGCCATCTGGGCAGCACGGAATCCGGCATAGAGCGCAAGATAGAGATGAAGATGTCCAAGTCCAAGCCTGAGACTGCGATATTCATGACAGACTCGAAGGAGGACATCTACGAGAAGTTCAAGAATGCATACTGCCCCGAGGGAACTGACGAAGAGAATCCTGTCATGGAGTACGCCAAGGAGATAGTATTCGAGAAATTCAAGAACATAACAGTGGAAAGGCCGGCAAAATTCGGCGGAGACGTTGAGATAGGCAGCTACGCTGAATTACGCGACTTATACGTATCAAAGAAACTCCACCCGGCCGATCTCAAGAACACTGTGGCCAGGTACATAGACACTGCAATAGCCCCTGTGCGGAAGCACTTCCAGGAGAACAAAAGCGCAAGGGAGCTCTACGAGAAGGTAAGAAGTTACAGCGTGACAAGATAGCCAATGCTGCCTTAGACACTGGGTGAAGCTTTAAATAAGTATATTTTTATAACTCAGTTATAAAACTATAAACTTAGGTAATCACAGAGTCGGATACCAGGTGGCAACCCTGTTATAAAGTGGAGATATGTCAAGAATTTCTGATAACTGTTCCGTGCAGGATCTTGTTCACATGCTGGGCAAGAAATGGACCATACCGATAATAGAGGAGTTATCTTCCGGAGAGAGCATGCACTTCAATGGCATTGCGTCTGCGATAGAAGGGATAACGCCAGGCATGCTTGCCAAGGAGCTGCATGAGCTCAACGTCGAGGGCATACTGAACAAGAAGAGCATAAGCGTAAATGGCACAGCCTACGCGGCCTACAGCCTCACCTCAAAAGGAATACTGCTTGCGCAATTGATAGACAAGGCAAAAGAACTCTGCGCGGTATGCTGTCCCAGCGGTGCGTCATGCAGATACGCATACGGAAGACAACGGTGCATGCTGTACAAGGAACCTGCAGCAGCTATGGTTTCCAATAGTGGGCAGTATAAATAGCTAGCCATTCAACGCCATAAATGCAAACGATTGATGACATGGGAAACTTTATTGGAACTGTAATATTCTCAGTCGTTATGGGCTTCTCCATATACCTCTCGCTTCCTATAGTCCTGCGCAAAAAAACCGGAGAGAATACTACAAGGCTGCTCAATGCAGTGGCAATAGGCATACTGATCTTCCTCATGGCCGATGTCTTTTCTGATGCAGCTCCAAGTCTGTACAGCAGCAGCTCCCCGGGCAGCTACCTTGCGATACCTGGCATGAGCATTGCCTTTGCCATAGCCTTGGTGATAGGTTTCTTCATGCTTTATTATTTTGAAAACAGGGCTAAGAAAGGGCTTTCTCCCGCAATGATGTCCCTTATGATTGCGATAGGAATAGGCCTGCAGAATCTTACCGAAGGCCTTGTATTCGGGGCCACCTCAGTAAGCATCGGCCTATTCTCGGGCATAGCCCTAGTCATACTGGTAGGCTTTACGCTCCAAAATGTCACGGAAGGCTTTCCAATTGCCGCGCCATTCCTTAACAATGACAAGAAACTTGGGACAATGCTCCTGCTCTTCCTGGTAGGCGGACTTCCCACAGTCATAGGTGGAGTATTCGGATACTACTACAGCTCCACGCTCTTCAATGTCTTTTTTGACGGTCTTGCAATAGGCGCAATACTATATGTGATATTGCCTATGATAAAGCACCAGTTGAAGGACATAGACCACGTGAAGCAGAAACTTGTCTACATAGGCATATTCGCCGGTTTCCTGATAGGCTTCCTGGTAAACCTTATCTAGCCTGATACGTTACCTTGTCGCCCTTCGCAAGCTTTCGCCTCGAAGCCGATCCTGCAGGCAATTCAAGCACATAACGCGAGTCGGCCGCTGGAACGTATGACTGGCAATTGAAGATCGAAACGCACGGAGCCGCATCTTTCTTTATACCGACAATCCTGAGGTCCTTGCCGATCCAGACTATGTCTATGCTGAACTTCATGTTGGCCATCCATATCCCCCACTTTGAATCCCTGCCAAAGACGAAGAGCATTCCCTCATCGCCCTTCAGCGATTCGCGGTACATGAGGCCCACCATCTGCTTCGCAAACGTGTCTGCTATAAGCACCTTGATCTTCTTCCCCCGGACTGCCACTGACGAACTGCTGAAGCGCACTGTCCTGTACAGCAGCCATGTGAACATGATCATTCCTGCAGCGCTTCATATACTTCTGCAGCTCCCCTGAGCAGTATGTACGCAACGAGCACCGCGACCAACGCGTAGCCTATCACTGCAGGATATCCCCATATGTACACGAATGCAAGGTACGAGAACGCGGCGAACTTGACCACGTTTATGCCGCCCCTGCCAAGTGCAGATGAATAGACTGCTTTCGCAAACCGCGTCTTCATCTTAGATGACGTGCCTTTAGAGGCCATAAATGCGTCAACGAATGAATGGCGTATCACTATGACCAGAAGCACAAAGAGCGGTATTACGGCCACATACGTGTATACTATCCAGAGCGCATACTCCACTACCCTGTCTCCTGCTACGTCTATCCTGGGACCGTACTTTGCTGTCTTGGCAAGTTTCAGTTTTATCTCTTTTATCTTGTTTGCGTACCTGGAATCTCCGGCTGAAGCCTTTATGTACTGGAGCAATGATACCTTGCCATTGCTGCCCTCCCATACTGCCGCGTATCCATCTGCTGCATCAAGTACCATGACAAATGCTATTAGCAGCGTTATCAGGATGGGATTTACCCTGGCTATGACTAGGTAAACAACAACAATTACAAGAGCTACCCTGAAGTATGTTACCGCGTCAGCAGCTCGCATTCGATCCACTCTCTATTCAATCTGCAACAGATTTAATAGTATATGTGCAATAGACTACTGCTTGTGCTTGAGTGTCTAGTGTTCGCATGCAGGGGCATATGAAAGACGAGGAAGAGGTAATCGCATACTGGAAGAGCGAGGGGATACTAGACGCTGTAAGGGAGAAGAACAGAGGCAAGAGGCCATTCTATTTCCTTGACGGCCCGCCTTATGTCACCGGCGACTTGCACCCCGGCCAGATCTGGGTCAAATCGATTAAGGACCTGTTCGTCAGGTACAAGAGATACCGCGGCTATGACGTGATCGACAGGGCAGGCTACGACGTTCACGGTCTTCCTATCGAGAACAAGGTTGAGAAGGAGCTTGGCATAACCTCGAAGAAAGAGATTGAGACGAGGATAGGCGTGGAGCGATTCGTCAAGGAATGCATGGACTACGTGCAGAAGTATGTAGGGAGAATGGATGCTGACTACGAGAGATACGGCATCTCGCTGAATTTCAAGGATCCCTATCTTCCTTACAAGAACGAATACATGGAGACCGCATGGGGCCTCTTCAAGGCAGCATCAGACAAAGGCTTCCTCTACGAGGGCAAGAAGACGCTCATATACTGCCCCCACTGCGAGACGCCGCTGTCGCAGGGTAGCATGGAAGTGGAATACAGGGACGAAGACGACCCGTCAATCTTCGTGGCTTTCAAGATCGACAGGCAGAGGTCAAAGGCAAAGACGGAGCTTGGGAATAACCCTTACCTTGCAATATGGACCACAACGCCGTGGACGCTTCCTTCAAACATGTTCGTTGTGGCGAGCAGCAAAGCCCTCTACGTCAGGATAAAGATGGGCGACAGGGAGCTGATACTGGCCAAGGACAGGATAGATGCGTTCTCGAAACAGATCAACGAGAACTTCACAATACTCGGCGAGTTCTACGGCAGCGAACTAGACGGCATATTCTATACAAATCCCCTTGAGGAGAAGGTTCCGAAGCAGAAGGAGTACAGGAAATACCACAAGGTCCTCTTCTCCGAGGAGATGGTCTCAATGGAGGAAGGCACTGGGCTTGTCCATGCAGCACCTGGAAACGGAATAGAGGACTACAATCTGGGCGTAAGGAACAAGATGCCTGTATTTTCTCCTATAAACCCCGACTCCCATTACAATGACGATGCAGGGGAGTACAAGGGAATAAAAATTCCATTCGATGCAAACAAGGCGGTGACAAGAGACCTTGAACTGGCCGGCGCGCTGCTCAAGGAAGGCAGGATAAGGCACAGCTATCCACATTGCTGGAGATGCGGATCGAAGCTCGTATTCATGGCCACAACGCAGTGGTTCTTCAATGTCCAGAAGATGAAGAAGAAATTGCTGAAGGAAAACGAGAAGACAAGGTGGCACCCTGAGGAGGTAAAGGGCTGGCAGAACGCCGTGCTCAACAACTCGCCTGACTGGACCGTTTCGAGGCAAAGGTACTGGGGCATACCAATGCCAATCTGGAGGTGCGCCAACTGCGGAAAGACAAGCGTTATCGGATCCGTCGCGGAGCTGAAGGAATCTGCATCGGACAAAGGCGCTGTTGATTCCCTTAACGACCTCCACAGGCCCTATATCGACAGGATAAAGCTCAGGTGCGAGTGCGGTTCAGAGAAGGAGCGGATAAAGGACATACTCGATGTATGGTTTGACTCAAGCTCCGCGTTCAGGGCGAGCGTCACCGCCGAGCAGTTCGGTAAATTCATGTCCACGGAGCTGATCGTCGAATATGTGGAGCAGATACGCGGATGGTTCCAGTACCAGCTAAAACTGAGCACCATGGTTTACGGCAGGAAGCCGTTCGACAATATCGCAGTCCATGGGATACTGTTCGGCACCGACGGGAAGAAGATGAGCAAGAGCCTTGGAAACTTCAGGCCCCTTTCTGAGATGACAAGAATATTCACCGCTGATGCGTTCAGGATGTGGTGCCTCAATTATAATCCGATACTCAACAGAAGTCTCAACGATTCTGAGATAAAGGAAAACGAGAAGATCGTGACTATACTCCGCAACGTCTCGAACCTGTTGTCGGAATACCAGGATTCGATAGGATACAAGCCAAGACTAAGGAAACGCATCAGAAAAGAAAGCCTTGACGAGACCGACCAGTGGATACTCTCCAGGATAGAGACCCTTGTCGATACCATGACGACAAACCTGGACAATTACGATTCCTACAAGGCTCTATCGCCGCTTAAGGATTTCATCATTGAGGACTTCAGCAGGTTCTACCTCAAGCTTGCGAAGAAGAGGATACTGTACAGCGACAAGAAAAAGGCAAAATCCATAATTGATGTTGCCAACTATGTGCTATACAAGACCCTGATAATAGCTTCGATTGCAGTTCCGTTCGTAACCGAATCGGTATACCTTGAAAGATACGCGTCAAATAAGAGCATCTTCCTTGAGAGATGGCCAAAGCATTACAAGGATGCTGTCAACAAGGATCTTGAAAGCTCAATTAAGGTGGCCACGAGCGCGATAACTGCGATACTCTTCAGCAGGGAGAAGGCGGACCTGAAGCTGAGGCAGCCGCTCGCCAAGGCGACTCTCGAGGTCACCGACCAAAGCGTCTATGATACGCTCTCAAAGCTCTCATATCTGATTACTGACTACACAAACGTAAAGAAGCTGGATGTCAGGCAGGTTGAGTCATTCAACATGGAGATAAAGCCCGCGTTCGCAAAGATAGGGCCCGATTTCAAGGATAAGGCCGGAGCTGTTGCAGAGGCATTGAAGACTGCAGATGCAAATGAGATAATCAGGGAGATAGACAAGCACGGATACTACGCACTTCATACGCAGAAAGGCGCTGCGGACATAAAATCCGAGCACTTCACGGTGATAAAGAAGCTTCAGAACGAGGATGCTGTCTCGTTCGAGTTCGGCGTGGCATATGTGGACAGGGAGATAAGCAAGGAGCTCAGGGAGGAGGCGCTAGTGAGGGAGTTCGAGAGGGGCGTGCAGCTTGCAAGGAAGGCGCAGCAGCTCAGGAAAGTCGACAGGATCATGCTCTATTACCAGTGCCCTCCGGATTCTGCTGAAATAATAAAGGCCAACATGGAAAGGATATCAAAAGGAGTCAACGCCAAAAAGATAGCGGAAGGGGTCGAAGGCAAGGAGGACATAAGGGACATAGACCTTGACGGCGAGATTGCGAGGATAGCACTGAGCAAGGTTTAGGCCTGCTCCGCAGACATGCCCTTGAAGGCCTTCCTCCTCTTCATCATCGACCAGCAGTCCTTGCATATCACTATGCGCGTGGTCTTTGTCACGCGCCTGGAGCTCTTGACGCAGTCAGAGCATATCTTCCTGTTGCAGTACCTGCAGACCTCGTGCTTGTATACCTCACGGCTGCATCTCTCGCATAGCATAGAATCATGGTAATAGAATTGATAACATTATGGCATGATAAGCTATAAAAACACTCTTCCAGCGGACCCCGTGCAAGAATGCAACGTTTTCCCGCCGATCGCGCATAAGTCCTACCAAACTTTTATATATGTGGCCAGGCACCAATTACCCGATAAAGATGGCAAGAGTAGCTGAAGCCCACAAGGCCAAGACAATAGGCGCGCAAGCATTTGAGGTAAACGGCCAGGCATATGCGATTTACAGGTTTGCAAACGACCGAGGGCCTACACTGGCAGGCTCAATCGACTTCTCCCAGTTCAAGGGCGAGATGCTTACAATAGAAGAGGCAAGGGCTATTAAGAGCGATGCTCGCGCAAACGCTGCCTTCAGGGCAAACCTTAAACCAGGGGAATGGGGCTATCTCATTGATCATGGGCTGGAAGGCAAGCCTTGGGCCGCACTTCTTCTTCACGACTGGAATGACAAGCGCCTGAAGACCCTTAGGTACTACTCTGATGTAGAGGCTTCCATAGTGGTGATCCTAAAAATAGATAGCATGGAAATGGCTGCGCTGCGAGAAGGAGCCAATGGACCTGCAGATAAAAATGCGATCAGAGGCACTGAAAACTAAGAAATTTTCTACAACCGTATGGAGGTGGGAAGGAATTCCAGCGACGGGCCGAAACCGGAAGGCGCCTCGATGATTTACAAGATATCAGAGTCCCATACAGGCCTTCACAATACATATTATGAAATGACTCATATATACGGCTTTCCGGATGGTTTGACCGGTGTCAACGTCCTAGTTGTATTATAACTGTGTAGGTAGAAAAGAATATGATTCTCATGATATCCGCAGTAGTCACTTCACTGGACAACGAGAACCTGCTTGCCACTCCATCTGGAAACATTGACCCGGCAACGCTGATTGGGCACAAGGCCCAGTACGTGGACAAAAGCGGGAAGATCTGGCCTGGCATAGTTAAAGGCGCTGACGACCCGTTCATAATCGTAAAGCTAGACCCGTTCCCGTCCGGACTCGGGCAGGGCCAGCTCCTCGATGTCTTCGAGGACGGAGACCAATAGCCTAGGCCGTTGGCCTCTTTGCAACTATGTATCCCCAATGGACCGGCTTGCCGTTGTAGTTCCTTCCCGAGAATCCTTCCTCATTCGCTATTACACTCCAGCCCCTGGCCATATAGAAAGTATCGAGTTCTCTCTGGAATCCCTCGATCACGCCGCCCCACTCCTTCTTTGAGTTTGCCCTTGCAAGGTGCTGGGTGTGGAATACAACCACGTTATAGCCTCCAGGAGCGGTATGCACCATCATGTTTTCTATGAACCTTGGCTTGTACGCCTCTTTCACAAGCTGAAGTACAAAATTGGATGCGACAAGGTCAAACGTGCCGTCAATCCTCCTTCTAAGCGGATTGCCTACTATGAAAGTTATGTCCCTCCTAACTCCGGCAAGCTCTCTTGCCCTCTGTATTGCAACTTCCGAGACATCGATTCCCACTACCATGAAGCCCATCTCTGCCATCTTTACTGCATACAACCCGTGACCGCAGCCTATGTCAAGGTAGGCCAGCTCACTGCCGCGCCTCTCTCGTTTGAGCGTCTTCGCCGTGCTTACTATCGGATCAGGCGGTATCCTCATTACCAGCACTCTGCCATTGTTCTCTGGCTTGCTGTAGACCTTATCCCATTTCTCCCTTACGTTCCGTGTCCTCTTGGGACTATTATAGACTGTCATGTTATCGATTATGAAAAAGACTGCAGGAAATGTTTCAGGATTAGCTTTCGCTGCAGTATTCTGAAATTATAAAGATTAGTTGGTCTTGAGAATCCTACTTTGGCTTTCCTTAAATGATTTCTACAATCGATTTACTGTAAGCGAGTGTAGATCTCAAGACAATTATTATGTACATCTAATGATATTTAAATCTATCTATTGGCTGTACCTGCCTCTTCAGACTGCCTGAGCGCCTTGTTGAGCTTGTGTGTTGAGCGTATTATTGCAACAACCCCTCTGAACGAGGGCCTGTCTGAAGGGCTTAACCTGTCTGCATTCATCTGCGCCTTTCGATAATGCGATATTGCATCGGGCCACTTTCTATCTCCCATGGCCTCGTCGCCGAGTTTCATGGACTTTCTATAGGCGCTCCGCAAGGCCGTCGATTTCCTATGTTCGTCTAAAAGACCGTTTATGTTGTTCACAACATCTTGGACACTTCCCCTCAGCCTCAAAGTCCCTGCCATCAAACCTCCAACTCTTACTGTTACCGCTACGGTTAAAAGAGCTACCTGTAGATCGTCATTGGCCGAGCTTCAGTCCCGCGCTTATGAACGAGTCAATCTCTTTCTGCGAGGCGTGCAGCTCCTTGCCTGGAAACATCTCCTGGTACTTCCACTGCGGCTCAAAGAGCATCTTTGCCTGGGCTATGGAGAGCGGCGCCTTGCCGCCCTTGCACATCTCAAGTATCTCGGTTACGAATATCTCTGACGTATTCGGCCCACTCGGTTCTCCTGACTCGACCGCCTTGCCGTCGCTGTAGAGGGTCCACGTTCCCCTTCTATGGGAGCCGAATTCAGCCTCAGACCCCAAGTACTCCAAGTCCAGGTGCGCGCCGGAGTCGAAGTAGAACCTGGCCATCTTGATGCCTGAAGCAGTGCCCTTTGCCATCCTCATTGTTGCTGTCGCGCCATTTGCGAAGTGCTTTCCCGCCAGCCTGACCCGCGCCTCTATGCCTGTAGGGTGCGTCTCCACATATCTCCTGTTCACTGCAAAGAGCTCCATGTCGTAGAGATCCGCCTTTGTCGCCTTCGCGCCGTTTATCACTACCTCGAACGTGTGTATCCAGTCCATGAAGAGGCCTCCGCTCTTGTGCGAGAAGAGCCACTTGCCCCGCTTCGCGTCCTCCTCGCTCTCGACTTCGAAGAAGCTCTCGGAAACGGCCTTGACCTTGCCGTACTCCCCGGTATATTTCTCGAGGAGGCCGTCAATGACCATGGTCAGTTGCTTATGCAGGTAATGCAGATGCAGGTACGCCTTGTTCTCCAACCTATTCCTTGATATGAACCCTGTTACATTCTCGAATTCCTCCCTGTTTATGCCCCATGTCTTTTCCGTGACCGTGACACTGCCGTGCTTCAGCGAGTCTATGGTCTGTTCCGCATGGTACTCGTTTGGGTCTGATATGTGCACTATGTCAAGGCCCCTGAAGAAGCTTTCCGGGATCCTGCTTCCGTTTTCTATAGTATAGTAGTCATTCTCGTCCAGGCCCATCTCACGCATCCTCTCCAGCTTGCCGGCCACTCCGCTGACCCCTGCTATCTTTGCAAGCTTTATCTCATCGCTCCCCTTCATACCCGAATAGAGCCTGTTGAACCAGTGGCC
>JASHTL010000097.1 GCA_030040595.1 Microcaldota archaeon | reverse complement strand
TCCGCTGCCGCTGTCTACATGCACGCTAAGTGAAGAATAATTGATGTATAATGCTTGCGTGCCTTGCGGAACTTGCGGAGGGTCCGTTATGCTGATTGGTATGTATGATGTGCCTGGCTGCGCCCTGCCGTAATAGCCCATGACCACATAAGCGCCTATTAATAGCACCAATGCAATCGTAGAGACTGCCATTATCTTGCTTATTGTTATGCCACTCTTCCTTACCTTATCCGCATTTGACTTAGGATTAAGATCGTAATACTTCCATCTCTTGAAGCGGGTATTCCTCTGCGATATTGTTCCGTTTGCCTCCAGGTCGTGAAGGTGCCTGCTCACTGTTGATGGCGCCAGGTTTAGCTTTTCACTTATCGCACTGAGGGTATTGTCGCCATGCGAGATTAGCTTTATTATCTCTTCCTTTGTGGCACCGTGTCGCTTCATCCAATCATTTCCTTTAATGGTTTGTATCCAGGAAAGTATATATGCCTTTCTTTATATTTCGCATTTATTGCTAAATAAAAATTTTAGTGCACAAGGCATTCGGTTATTTAGTATTAATGCTAAACAACATGCGGCGCAGCTGCAGAAGCATGTTTCGCATAAAATACGAAATATATAACAATCATTATAAACGTTGCATTGCAGAAGATTATGGTGTTTGATAGCAGCGGTGTTTAATTCAATGGTAGATTATTCAGTCAGAGTTGACAAGGTCTCCAAGGTATACATGTCAGGAGACTTGGAAGTAGACGCAGTGATCGATATCTCGTTCTCGCTCAAGAAGGGAGAGTTTGTTGCAATAGTGGGCCCATCGGGCAGCGGGAAGTCCACGCTGATGCACCTTCTTGGGACAATAGATAAGCCGACGCGCGGAGAGGTTTACATCGATGGTGTGGCAACATCGGAGATGGACGGAGGTGAGCTGGCTTACCTGAGGAACAAGAAGCTTGGCTTTGTCTTTCAGGCGTACAACCTGGTGAACGGCATAGATGCCGAGACAAATGTTGCACTTCCGCTTATGGTGGAACGAATGCCCGACTCAGAGAGGAGGGACAGGGCAGATAAGGTCCTGATTGGGCTTGGCCTTGGAGACAGGCTGAGGATGAAGCCAACGCAGCTGAGCGGAGGACAGCAGCAGAGGGTCGCAATAGCCAGGGCGCTTGTAAATAATCCTGCGCTCATACTCGCTGACGAGCCTACAGGAAATCTGGATAGCAAGTCGGGGGAGGAGGTCATCAGGCTTTTCGAGAATATCTGCAAGAAGCAGAATGTGACTATTGTTATGGTAACGCACAATCCTGATACAACAAAGCGTTGCGACAGGGTGCTATACATAAAGGATGGCAGATTGGAGAAGGAAGAGGTTAGACGATGAGGATTGCTAGAGAGAACTGGAATATTGGAGATACTGTGTTGAGGGCGTTTGTCTTGTTTGTATTGTTTACGCCGGCGTTGGCTTTCGCGGCGACGAGCGGGCCCTCGCCGATACCGCCGGCCCCGAACTTCAAGGTGACCACCTCGACGCAGACGGTGTGCAAGGGGATAACAAATGAGGTGCCGATCACTGTATCAGATGTAAACAACAATGAAGGCAACCCCAGCATGGATGATGTGCAATTCTCGCTGAGCAACAGGAACATATACCAGAGCGGCAACTCCATAACGATAAATAGCATAGCAAACAACACATCGGCTACGGTGGAAGTGCCCGCCTTCGTCGATCTCAATGCCTCCGGGCTCATGACAGTGCAGGTGCCGATACAGTATACGTTCGATGAATTGTATCAGGACAATGAGGTGGAGAACCTCACCATGGAGGCGATCACATGCGCCAACGTCTCACCAATCACTGTAAACGTATCCACAAGCGTGCTTATTTCAGGGCAGATAAACAACCTTACCTTCAGCTTCGACAACATTGGAAATTCGACATTGTACAACGTCTCAGCGCAGACATATGTCTCTGGAAGCCAGACCGGCATACAGTTCATAGACCACAAGCCCATAGTGATAAGCTCACTGCTCCCGCACAGCGCAGTGAACGTGACCCAGAGGATGTACGAGAACGGATCGCAGATCTTCCCGCTGAATATTACTGTGATGTACTTCAATGGGACAAGGCTTGGCGAGCTCTCGGACAGCTTCACCATGCTCTCCGGAGGCACTGTGGACATGGTGCCTTCCAGCCTGAGCGTCACCCCGTCGACGGTGACAGCAGGAGGCATCTTCTCGCTCTCATTCATTATAACTGATACAGGCACAGGGGGAGTCTCTGATGCAAATGCAACTGCAATACTCCCGGACGGCTTCAAGAATTACGGGGTCTCCAGCTCTGACTTCATCGGAGGCATCTCGCCGCAGAGCCCGACGCCTGTCAGCCTCTCGCTCGAGGCCAGCTCCACGCTCAAGAGCGGAACTTATACCATACCGGTAAAGCTCAGCTACCTAGGCGGGTTCAGGCAGAGCCTGAGCTCGATAGTCAACGTTACGGTCAATGTCAGCAGCTCAGGAAGCACCTCAAGCGGACTGAGCAGTTCGAGCGGAGCGAGCTCCACAGGCGCATCCTCCTCAAGCTCTGACATTGGCTTGCTGATACTGGTAGGCACGTTTGTAGTCGTGCTTGCCGTTGTCTTGTATGCAGGGGCAAGGAGGCGCAGGAAGACAGAAAGCCAGCGATCGGTCAAGTAGGTGATGCCGGACGGAAGCGAAGAATACCATAAGGCTTGGCTCCCTGCAGCTTAGCGAGAAGAAGGCAAGGACGGCGCTTACAATAATAATGGTGATAATAGGCGTCGCTTCGATAGTGGCGCTTACGTCGCAGGCCGCTGGTTCCGAGCAGAACATAAAGAACTCGCTTGAATCGCTTGGCCCTACGGCAATACTTGTAGAGCCGTCGGGAAAGACGGTCTTCACTGATGCGGACATAGCAAACCTAGAGGCACTGCAGAACGTAAGCAGCGCGACTCCGATAGTGACCGGAAGCGGCACCCTTACGGTCAACGGGGACAATTACTCGGTGAGCATAGTCGGGGTAAGCTCGAACGGGCTTGAGCAGGTGCTCGGCAACTCATCGCTTCTTTATGAAGGGGCGCTCTACCCTGACGGAGTGAGCCCTTCCGCGGTGGTCGGATACAGCATAGCCTTTCCATCTTCAACTGACTCATCGGAGCAGTACGTCAGCGTCGGCGATACCGGCACCCTTACGGTCTCAAGCGGGGGCAGAGGCTCTTCGTCTTCAGCCACAAAGATAAACGTGCCTATCGTAGGGGTCCTGCAGTCGCATAGCACATCGCTCGTCTCCGTTGACAGCGCAGTCATACTCTCGCTCCCGTTCGCCGAGGCGGCGCTGCACACCGACACGTTCAACGAGATACTTGTAAAGGCAAACAGCGCGGCCAATGTGAGCAGCCTGACTTCTCAGATCGAGATAATATATGGGGATGACGCGCGCGTGATCAACACCGCGCAGTTCGCAGACACATTTGCATCGATAACCAGCAGCACTGAGGAGTTGTATATAATAATAGCAGGGATCTCGCTGCTTGTCGCGGCGATAGGAATAATGAACGTCATGCTGATGTCGGTATCGGAGAGGATACACGACATAGGCATACTCAAGTCGA
>JASHTL010000096.1 GCA_030040595.1 Microcaldota archaeon | reverse complement strand
TACAAGATGCTTGTCAGGATAAGGCCGATAAGGAAGAGCCTCGGCTTCTTCCCTCTCAGGAACGAGCTGATAATGCAGTTCAAGCTTCCGGAGAAGTACAAGAAGCTATTGATCACGCTAAACGAGGATGCAAGGGGTCAGCTGAGCAGCGGAGAGGGAATGGACAAGAACACGATTGCGTACATATACAAGACCCTGCTAGAGTACGGCATAGTGAGCAGGACAACCATGTACATGAGGAATCCGGACAATGACTTTGCGGGCATAATCTCGTACAGCATAATTGACCATCAGCAGTTCCAGAAGAACAAGTACAAGTGGTTCGAGCATCTTGTCAAGATGGACAGCAACAAGCTCGGCACTTACACGTTCATGGCGGATGTCCATGAGCCTTACGGCGGCATAATAATAGTCAATGCAAAGAACGCCGCATGCTTCGAAGGCGTCAAGAAATCAATAGAAGGATTAAGGCTGGGCATAGAAATAGAGAGCCTTATACTGTCAAGGTCGATACTCGGTGACCTTGGAGTCAGGAACTTCGATCTCAGGTACTCTAACCAATACGGGATGCTTGCAACCGAGGGCATCGTCCCGAAGGTCGCAAAGGAAGACCATATAAAGGAAGGCGAGAGAGTCTATATAGAGTTCTGAGTTAGAATAGCAGATGATCCTTTGCGTTCAGTAAGCGAATTAACAAGGAGTACACCGAAGATTGAGGAGGTAGCCAGGAAAGTGCACGACGTCCTGACCTCTTTGGAACGCGACGCGCCTGAAGCGCTTAAACCGAAGATAAGCGTTGCGAGAGACATGTTCAATAAAGGCCTTGAGGACACCATAGCTCCTGAAGTGAGGAGGGTGGGAGGTTTGTTCTCGTACAGAAGCGAGATGGCCACCATAAGATTTACAGAACTGGCAGGAACGCTCAGGGAGATCGGAAGCAAGCTGCCTGATGGCATTGGAAGGGCGGCTGTCCAGGCTTCGGAGGATGCAGTGACGTTAAGGGAAGAGGTGCTGGACAGGATAAGAAAGGAGGCTGAGACTCCGGACATACGTGCCAAGGTAGGAAGGTTATAAGGCAGACAAGCGATTGCGCAGGTGTGTTATATCAGCGGATTCAACAATAGAAGAGTTAGGGAAGAGTTCAGGTCAAGAGTGGACGAGACCGTATCTCAGATGCAGGGCTTGCGCGATATGTTCACTGATACCGGCAAGCAGCTAGTGGTTAACGAGGCCATTGCCAGTTTTAAGAACGGGCTCAGGATGTCGTTTGAGCAGGGATCTGTGGATTTTGGCCTAAATCTGTTCGACGTGAAAGTCGATAACATCAAAAGAGACCTGAGAATGCTGTTGAGAAACGAGCCAGAACAGACGAAGGCGGCAGTAGATGCGCTTGACGTGCAACTCAACTACATGAAGAGGTTGACAAGGACAACCGTAGCCAACAGCTTATTTTGATTGCTTCCCAGCAGTTCCGTTTTCATAGACTGAGATTTCCCCTTTCATCCTTATTACATCCATCAATTCATTTGCGCTTAGTAGGGGTTTCCTCGTCCTGTCTGTGTCGTCTATTGCGATCCGAGGGCATGCGGTGTTGACGAACGCGTCGAACTCCAGCATATTGTTGAGGGACTCGAAGTCGAACGTGTTTGCGACCAGAATTCCAGAGCTCAGTCCTGCCTTCTCGATCCTTGATCTGAGTATTGTTGCGAGCGCCATATTGTGCTGGCCGTTCTTTGTTGTGACGAGTATTCCTATCCTCTTTGCCTCCAGAGACCTCAATATCTTTGCCTTTCTCCTCTTGGCGTAGAGTTCCCTGTATCCGTCAAATCGCTCGATTGTCCCTTGAAATGGTTCAACGACAAAGAAAGGCTTCTTTGTAGCAAGAACAGCGCCAAGCGGGTGGAAGATTCCACCTCCGAAGTAAACATGCGCATCTACATTCGAGTCGATTGTTGCAGCGCTCCCTATGTCGCACCCTAGGATCTGGCCTGGTTTCTTTGCAAATCCGTAAGGTTTGCCTATCAAGACCTCGTGCCCATTCGATTCGTAGAACTGTTTGACCGTGTCCAGTTGATGCATGTGCTGTATGGTTGTCACAATGCCGATCTTATTGTATCCTTTCAGAACTTCTAGTGACTCTGGAAGAAGATCGAGCGGCGCGTCTATCTCATAGTTCACATACTCAACGTTGAAGTCCACGTGCTGGAACTCCGCATGACCGTAATGTATTAGCTTGTCAACCTTAAGGTTTCTAGCTTCATCTAGCGCAAGGTCGCACGCACCGAATGTAGGAGAAGCAGAGATAAGGACTTCGTGGCCCTCCATTTCAAGCTTCTTTGCGTGCTCCAATGCCTTCTGTTTCAGCCCTTCCGGGAACTGCAGTAAAATGCGCATGACGGTTCACTAAAATTAGCACTTATTTATTGTCGCAAAACAGATATATAAAGTTATATTCCGATAAATCTCCGATGGAAGACCAGGTAGTTTTAGTAGACCCCTATGATAACGATATAGGAGTCATGGACAAGCTTGAGGCCCACCAGAATGGCGGGCAACTCCACAGAGCCATCTCCATATTCATATTCAACAAGAAGGGAGAGCTGATGCTCCAGCAGAGAGCCGATTCAAAGTACCATAGCGGCAACCTCTGGACAAACACCGTGTGCAGCCACCCTCTCCACGGTGAGAGCCCGGTTGAAGCTGCGCACAGAAGGCTGATGTCGGAGATGGGATTTGACTGTGACATGTACGAGACATTCTCCTTCACCTACAGCGCTGACGTAGGAAGCGGGCTTACAGAGAAAGAGTTCGACCACGTGATCTTCGGCCTCTACGACAAGGAGCCGAAGCTGAATCCCGAAGAGGCAAAGTCATGGAAGTGGGTCCGGCTCTACGACTTGAAGAAAGACCTCAAGAAGCACCCTGAGTTATATACGCAATGGCTCAAGATTGTGATGGACGAGGTCATAAAGCACTACAACGAGGACATCAATTCGCCCAAGCGCAGCGCAAGCGGATTCGGGAAGTAAACATATTTAGAATCAGACGCCGTGGAACCAGAATCCCTTCTCCTGCTTGTTTGCCTTCTTCTTGCTGTTCTTTCCCAGTACCTTCCCAATGAATGAGGTCTTCTTCTCAGGCACAGGCACTGTTCCCATCTTCATCTCCGGATGCTGCTCCGAGTACGCATTCTGCCACTCGTGGAACTTGGTGAGCTTCTCCTCCTCGCCCTTTCTCACAGACTCCTCGTACTTGGGCTTCATCTCCTTCCACTCCTCCATAGTATACGAGTAAGGCGGATGCTCCCTTATCGATGGAGGGTCGAACTGGTAAACGTACATGTTCTTGTAGTAGTCGAAGTCGGATATGACCATGCTCTTCTGGTCCACGTGCACTCCCTCGCCGGCAAGGAAGTCTATGAGGCCCTCAAGGCTTATCTTCTCCTTCAGGTTCTTCGAGTCAGACGGGTTGTACACAACGGTTATGCGCAGCTTCGCGAACTCCACCTTTGCCTTGAGTATCGCGTCGTTGAGGAGGAGCCTGTACTGCAGCCTTGCGGCATGCTCAAGGTCCACAAGGTCCTCTTTCGTTATGTTTGAGAACTCGACCTGCTTCACAATCGCATATGGCACCCTGTACGGCTTTCCGTTCTCGACTACCTTGTCGTCGTAATCGCCATCGGCCATCTCCTGCTGCATCTTCAGGTCCCGCTGGTATGCAGTCTCCTGCGGTCCCGTCTCTCGTCTGTCCAATTAAATCACAAGGTTTAGCAGTTGCAGGAACCGTGGCCTCCGCAGCCGCATGATCCGGCGCCCTCAGACCTTCCGCATCCGCAAGAACCGGCCTCGTTGCCGCATGCGCACGCTTCCTCGTCGCTGTGCTCCTTCACAACTTCCTTGACAACGGGCTTTGGCGCTGCCATTGCCATCACCGGTGCAACGCTGGCCATTTGCTGCGCAGAGCCTTTTGATGCCCTGATCTTTGCAGCCTCTGCAAGGTTGACCGGCAGGTTGAAGTAGTCTGTTGCCTTTATGTAAGTGCGCTGGTATGTCTCGCTGGCCTCGAGTTCCTTGACATTCCTCATGTACTTGTCTCCCGAGTAGGACCACTTGGCGTGCATGCTCTCCCATTCCTTGGAAGGAATAGCGTACTGCCTCTGTATCTTGTCCCTGTATACTTCGGGGAAGACGTTGAACGTGCAGAACGGAAGCACCCTTCCGTCAGGCATCGCGTAGTGTATGTCGCACTTCTCGACTCTCTTTATGTCATAAGTGTACTCGTCCTGGAAGTGCATCATGCCTATGAAGAGGGATTTCATCTGCAGCGCGCCCATTGAGCCGAAGTCCCTCTTCAGGATTATGCTCATGAGCAGCTTGCCGAAGTTTACAGACTTGGGCTGCTTCTCCTTGTCTATGAACTTGCCTATCGATGCAACGGTCTTGAGCGCCAGAAGCTTCCTCTGGATCGCGTTCTTGCCCTCCATCTCGTTGACCGCATTCTGGAGGTGTTCAAGGAGCCCGGGCACGTCCACGAATCTAGTTACGGGTATTATCTTTCCGTCCTGGTCCTGGAAGATGTATGTGCCTGCTCCGCATGCGAAATGTATAGAGAGGTCGTACTTGTAACCGCCGCTGAGCGCCTCGAGGAACTTGTTTATTCCGCCCACGTAGGGAACGGAGAACCAGTCCTCTTTTGTTATAACGCCTCCTGTCTGCTGCTCTATCAGCTTGATCGCTCCAGGTATCGAGATTCTCTGCTTCTCGCGCATCCTTGAAGGCATCCTGCCTACGAGCGAGACCGGCTGGAAGTTGACTGCCTTTACAACGTCGCTGTTGTTGAGCGCGAAGTTGATTATGCTGCCCAGCTCGTGGTCGTTGATGGTCCTTATGACCGTTGGAACGAGCACTATGCCTATGTTTGCCTTGCGTGCCGCATCGAATGTCAATGGCGTCTCCCAGTGGTTCTTCGGGTTCGCGCGCTTGCTGACTCCGTCGAATGACAAGTATAGGGTGCTTACACCTGCATGCCTCAGCTTTATCGCCTCCTCAGGGTGCAGGCCCAGGTTTATTCCCGTGGTGTTTAGCTGGATCTGGTCGAAGCCGGCCTCTTTCGCGTTCTTGACTATCTGAACCAGCTCAGGCCTCATGGTCGGCTCCCCTCCCGTTATCTGGAGCGCGTTCGCTGGTATAGGCTTCTGGTGTCTCAGTACGTAGAAGATCTTGTTCAGCTCATCGACTGTAGGCTCGTATATGGCTTCGCCCTCCTTCGCGTAGAAGAAGCAGTACCAGCACGAGAGGTGGCACCTGTTTGTTATGACCACGTTCGCAAGGCCTGTGTGCGACTTGTGCCTCTCGCATATGCCGCAGTCGAACGGGCAGTTCTCTCCCTTGTTTATGAAGTTCGGATTGTCGAACCCCCTTCCATAATAATTGTAATTCTTCATCTTTACGTACATCTCGTAGTCCTCCCAGTACTTCTCAACGGTCCAGTTGTGCTCAGGGCAGAACTTCCTGATCATCACGTTCTCTCCATCCTTGTAGATCGTGCCGTCTATGATCAGCTTGCACTCCGGGCAAACGGTCTTCGTGCGCTCCAAGACAGGCATTCTCTCCATCTCCTCAACTGTCCTGTGGTACGGAACCAGCACCGGATCCTCCTGCTTCGCTATCACTATGTTCTCAAGCTTGTTTCCTGAAATTATACCTTTGTCTTCTAAGACCATCGATACACCTAAGCCTTCACATATACAGCGTATAACAGGCTTATAAACCTTTGTTGGCCCTGCGGCGAACCCAGGCTATGCAGTCTGTTTGCCTGGGGGCTCTCCTCGAAACTGTTCGTTACTTGACGTAGGATCCCTCTGCGGCCCCTCGGGAAGCATCTCC
>JASHTL010000015.1 GCA_030040595.1 Microcaldota archaeon | reverse complement strand
TCAAGGTGCCGTTCGACGCGCATGGCGAGGATGTAGTAATAGTACAGTCGCTCTACGCTCCGCAGGAGAGACACCTGCTGGAACTCGTCTTCGCTGCCAGCGTGATCAAAGAGATGGGTCCCGCCAGCCTTACTGCGGTGGTGCCGTACATGGCCTACATGCGCCAGAACAGGAGCTTCACCGAGGGCGAAGCCGCTAGCGCGAACATAGTCATGGCAATGCTGGGAAATGCAGGCATAAGCTCGCTGATAACTGTGCAACCGCACAAGGATGATCCTCTCTCGTCATTCAAGGGCAGAAGCATCTCTGTCAAACCTGTGATGACTCTTATAGAAAGGGTCGCAGAGGATCTGTCGGAGCCTTTCGTCCTGGCTCCAGACAAAGGAGGCATAGCCCTTGCAGAGAGCGCCTCGCGAATACTGGGTTGCGGATACGCGCACCTTGACAAGGAGAGGGACCCTAAGACTGGAGTCGCAAGGATAAAAAACGCACCTGACCAGAGATTCGACGACAAGCAGGTTGTGATAGTGGACGATGTGATAAGCACAGGCGGCACAATAGCCATCTCCGCTGAGTTCGCGCTCTCAAGGGGTGCGAAATCCGTTGCTGCAGCTGCAGTGCATCTCGTCATGTCTGATGGCGCAGGCAAAAGGATGGCAGATGCAGGCGTTGGCACAATATACGGAACGAATACGATACCGTGCAAAGGCGCGAAGATTGCAGACATATCAGGCGACATAGCAGATGCGGTGAAGAGCCTGATTTAGACCCCTAATCTGTCGCTAGAGAAGAGCCACCGGATTGCTATGTTATTTTATTTCTGTAGCTTCAAGTAATATTGCGTGGTCCTATGAAATTCGAATATACAAACCATGCGGAAGCGAAGATACTCGAAAGGAGGCTTAAAAAGAAACTGGTTGAAGACATTATAATAAAACCAGATAGGATTCTACCTTCAGTGTCCAATAGAAAGATAGCCCAGAGAAGTGTAAATGGAAGGCTATTACGGGTCATATACGAGGAAACAGGAGAGGTTTATATAATAATTACGGCATATTATGCAGATATAGAGAGATATGGCTGACTTATATGAAGATAACATATGATAAGAAGGCAGATGCTGCCAATATAGTCTTTCAAGAGGGCAAATACCACGTAAGCGAAGAGATAGGCGAGGGTGTTATAGTAGATTATACCAAGAATGGCAAGATAATAAGCATAGAGATACTTGACGTTTCCAAGCGAATGCCCAAAAAGAGTCTTGAACGGGTCACAGGTGCCGCTGTAGTTACAGCCAAGTCCTAGTTTTCATAATGTTTATAGGGGATCCACAAATATCGCTACAGGCAAAGCAGATATTGTACATCATACTGGATAATAATTGGTAATAATCGTAACTGCAGAATGGTTCCCGGCTTATGTCTTTGACTTCTCCCTTACCTTCTGCAGCAGGTAGGAGTACCTGTCTGCCCTGGCCTCCATGCGTCGTATCCTGGAAGACCTTACCTCGACTACTCTCTTCAGCGATGTTATCCTCTTCTTCCTGAAGAACCTGAAGATGCTGGAACTGTGTAGTATGATCTGCGCCGATGCTCCCTGCAGTTTCGCGCCCTCCCTGTATATCCTGCGCTTGTACATTCCCTGCCTTCTCTCAAGAATGCGCATTATCAGCGAAATATACCTTGATGCGGAGTTGCGGTCCTTGGCCTTCTTCGGCATGCCCACCATTATCACGTTCGCGAATTCCGGCCCGAATAGATTGGAGCTGCCCATCGCTATAGCCTCCATGCTGGCAAGATACTGCCTCCTCTCGTCCTTTGACATGCGCGAGGTGTTTGCCACTATCAAAGGCATGCTCGCTATCTCGTAATCGTAGGAGCTGAGTATCTTCCTCATGTTCAGCGCGTGCTCGTCGAGCTCGAATACGGTTTCCTTTGCCTTCTCCCTGTCCTTCTCCTTTGCAGGCACGCTCTCCTTCCATGATTCCCTTATGACGTTCTTGAGTATGTTTGACTCGAACGTATCGTGCCTGATATCGTGACCTTCCTTCTCGTTGTTGAGTGCGAGTGCAGGCAATGTGTCACCTATAGGGATATGAATGACTTTCTTTTGCTGTCGTCCAGTATGAAATAGCCTAGCCTATCGAACTGCACAATGTCGCCTTTCTGCAGCGATGCGGAGTAGCCTTCCGCAATACCTGATACGCGCCTGAGGCTCTCTTTGCTGAATGTCTCGCCATCAAGCAGGTTCCCTACCAAGACCAGTTCGCATTTCACGGCATCGTCTCTTGTCATCCACTGGATGCGAGACAGTTTCCCAGGATTGTCTTTGTCGCTGTATTCTGCCGTTATTTCTGTTCCTGTACCTGTGACAGTGACGTTGAACGCGTCCTTGAGCCTTACTGTGTCGCCTTTACGAAGTACCTTTCCGTCCATTGCATTTATAAAGAGTTCTCCATTGACCGTGTAATTCCTGTAATCGGTTTCCGATCCTGGATAGAGCCTGAGCGAGACTTCCCTCGAGGCTGTCCCGGAAACGTCAAGCTTAATTGGCTCCTCGATGAAGAAAAGGCGCTTAGCCTTCTCGTCGATAATCTTCCTGTTCATGGAGAGAAGCACGTCAATGTCTGCGGTGCTCTCCGACCTGCCCATTCCGAAGCTGAGCACGAACTCCCTTATTGCCTGTGGCGTTATCCCCCTCCTTCTCAGGGCCATCATGGTCACAAGGCGCGGATCGTCCCATCCGCTTACGAGCTTCTGCGCTATGAGCTCACGCAGTTTCCTCTTCGACGTCACATTGTTCGCTATCTCGAGGACCGAGAAGCTTGTTATGCGCGGCTTCCGAAGCCCAAGCATGTCCAGTACGGCAAAGTAGAGCGCGTCGCGCATCTCGTATCTCTTGTCGCGCAGCACGTCCGTTATTCCCCTTGTCGAGTCCATTATAGGCGTGCAGAAATCGTATGTGGGCCAGACAAAGTATTTCTCGCCCTGCCTGTAGTGCCTTGCATGCTTTATCCTGAAGAGCGTAGGATCGCGCATGGTTGTGTTCTCCGACTTCATGTCTCCCACGAATCTGAGTATCGCCTCGCCGTCCTTGAACTCTCCGTCGAGCATCTTGTTCCACATCGCCTCGGTCTCAGCCATGCTCTGCATCCGGTGCTTGCACTTCTCTCCAGCAAGCCTCTTCTCCTGTATCTCTTCAGTGGAGCATGTGCAGACGTAGGCGCCTCCCCTTTTTATCGCATCGGCCGCGTACTTGTATAGCACATGGATGTTGTCGCTCGCATAGTACTCGTCGTCGAACTTTATGCCGAGCCACTTGAAGTCGTCCTTGAAAGCGTCGACGAATTCCTGCTTCTCGTTGTCGGGATTCGTGTCGTCGAAGTAGAGGACCAGCTTCCCCTTGTACACTCTTCTCAATTCGTCTTCTAGGAAGAGGGCCTTTGCGTTGCCTATGTGCATATACCCTCCAGGTTCCGGAGGAAACCTGGTGACGAATTTGCCTTCCTCAGCGCCTTCTATACTGAAGTTGTGCTTTGCCGACCTCTCCGCCTTCTCAGCAGCTGCCTGCTCGAATTCCTCGGCATACTTCGAGTATTCGCTTTCCAGCTCCTTCCTCGGCATCGCGTTTACTTCGGACGTGACCTTCTTGACAGTGGCAGTGAGATCCTTCATCTGCGACTTGAGTTCAGGGAACTTCGAGAGTACCTTTGCTATTACCGCGCCATCCTTCGCGCTTCCGTAGTCTATTGCGTTCTTAATGGCCAGCTTCCTTGCCATCTCAAGGGTTTCCCTGGACACTGACACGTTTACACCTGCGCCCTCGTCACGCTGAGGTTGCCGTATAGTGCGCCGCTCGAGGTGAGAAGCGCGGATATCTTCACAGGAATAATGGCGCTCATGTTCTGCGTGAGCGTTGCAGGCAGCACGTAGCTCCTGCTGCTGTTCTGTAACGCGACAGGCACCTTCTGTGATTCCACGAGGAAGGTTATCTGCGGCGGCAGTTCAACCACTGCACCTGTGGAGAATTTAGCGCATGTGACTGCGCTTGCATTCAGTCCCGAGTACTCATACTCGTATATCTGGAGCGTGTTCGCGTTGCCCGCGTATACCGAAAGGTTGTGCTGCAACGGATAGAAGTTCGACACGCTGTTGTTAGCCTCAAGGAGCGCTATGCTGTTCGACATCTCCGAGAAGACAGCTCCTGTCTCGACTGAGTTGCCGCACTTGACGGAAATGTTTAGAATCGGGTAGAAGCCGGTTACCACCGCGTTCGCTGTCGCTGTGGCGAATGCCGTAGGGCCCACAGTGCTCAGCTTGGTGCTGGTCGTGGCAGCGACGCTGTATCCGAGTATCGAGGAATACGATACTATGAACGCGAATGCGAGGAAGAGCGAGAAGAACAGCATCATCAACTTCTTTTTTTCCATAAAGACCACTTTGTTCTGAGCACCAATGCCTGAGCCCGCTGGGCGTGATACTTTTTAATATCTTGTGTTACAGAATTAATATGCTTTCGGTTGGCGTATTGCAGCGTGCCTGATTCAAAGCGCAACGTCAACAACGATTTGGTGATACTCTGAGCTTCAACGACGGCGACTTCATAAAGGTCGAGTACAGCGCATGGCGCGCTTCTGACGGGACCATGGTCTACACGACCCAGAAGAATCTTGCCGAACAGAACGACATATACAACAAGGAGAGGACATACGGCCCTAGCCTTGTCATAATAGGCAAGCGCACTGTTATAAAGGGACTTGAGAAGGCCATCAGGGAGATGAATGTAAACGAGAGCAGGAAGATAGAGGTTGCTCCCGAGGACGCGTTCGGCGAACGGAACCCTGACCTGGTGCGAGTGATGCATGCCTCGGATTTCAAGAAGAGGGACATCGATCCGAGGCCGGGATTGCAGATAGACCTTGACGGCACGGTTGCAGTCATAACCGCGGTGAACTCGGGCAGGGTAACAGTTGATGCTAATCATCCTTTGGCAGGGGAGAGATTGACCTACGAGTTGAAGATCGTGGCCAAGGTTGATGGCGAGAAGGAGAGAGTAGCTGCACTGGCGGAGATGAGCAGCCTCAAGGCAGATTCGGTAAAGTTAGAGAATAACGATGTAGAGCTCTCGTTCGGCGAGAAAGTTGAGAAGGATGCGGATTACTTCATTAACAAGACCGCAATGGTCAACGCAATCCTCGAGTACATGCCAAAAGTAAGCAAGGTAGTCGTAAAGGAAGACTACGCAAGGAAGGAAGAGAAGAAGCAGTAGCGAAAAGAGATTTGCACAGACTACTCTTATAGTTTAGAAATGTGACTGAATAACAAAGCCTTACTGATGAATTGATAGATGACAAAATGCTTATATATGTGGCAAACAATAATGTTAATGCGATATTATGGATACAACGATACGGAAGCCAATCTCGCGCGAGATAAACGATTTTGGAAGGATAATACCGATGCGACAAGAGAACAATATGAGTATAGGTAAGATTCCCTCTCTTCTTGATGAGAAGCCTTCCCCTCGTGTCCAACGCATAGTTGATACGGCACAGGAATACCAGCGACATGGAGAGTGGGATAAAGCTGCTGATGCCTGGAAAGAGGCGTCAAGAAAAGCAACTTCTGATGGAACAGGCCGGTTGGCTTTAACTTACGATAACAGAGCCTATATGGCTATACTTGAGGGACTGACGAGACTGCCCCTATCGCCACAGTAAAGGCGAAAGACGTATATATTTTCCTTGTTCATGTTAATCGTTCTCTTTCTTGGTGAGGCCAGTCACAGCCGGAGAAGAAGAGTGAATGTATCTTGTCTTCGGCCTGGCTGACGCAGTAATAGATGCAAGCGCGATAGCCTCGGCACTGTTTGTCGATGCGATAATAATATGCAGGATGCTGGGGAAAGACAAGTATGCCGAAACGTTGACCACTAAAGGTGCATCTCTGCTTCTCCTTTTCCTGATAGCATTAACGGTCAGGATGGTGGGAGGATGAACCTCGGCAGGGAGCTTTATGCACGCGGAGTGAGGCACGCGAGGCAGATGCTCTTCCTATTTGCAGGGATCGGCATCTTTGCATCCGTTTCCATAATCGCCCTTATTTCAGGAATGCATACGTACGAGTATATTCTAGTCTCGGCAGCATCGTTGATTATCCTAGGAGTTGCATCGCTGCTCAACAAAGACGTTGAGAAGTCAGGTCTTGTACAAGTATACATGCTTTCCCTTGTGAATGTGGCGCTCTTGCTCCTGCTGCTTGCCTACTTCGGTTGATATCATGACACTTCTTGCGCTCGAGATTGAATCGTTGCCGATCGAGCTGGACCAGAGATCCTTCATAGGTGCAATGCTGAGTTCCCAGTT
>JASHTL010000095.1 GCA_030040595.1 Microcaldota archaeon | reverse complement strand
TGTTGCAGAGTTATACGTTACTCCGCTTAGGGATATGCCCTCCTTGTATGCAAGAACGGAGTTTGATGCGTAGTAAAAGCCGAAATAGCCGCCGATGCCCGGAGCCGTGCATGGTACACTAGCCTGTGCCGAATAGTTTAACACTATGCTGCTTCCCCAAGTATATTCCGCAAGCGCATTTGGGGTTATCGTGAAAGGGCAGATTACGTTCACCGATGCCGAGAGCGCGCCGCTTGACGAGTATGCCGCGCAGACGCATATCGCCTGCAAGCTAATCAAGGCGAGAACGAAGCCGAAACCTGCTGCACTTCTGGTCATCAAACGTCCCTGACTGGCTGCCGTAATGAGCTTACAGTGGCACAGCATTTAAATCTTTGCCGTCTCCGATAACGTCGTATT
Source organism: Microcaldota archaeon (assembly GCA_030040595.1). Taxonomy (GTDB): domain Archaea; phylum Micrarchaeota; class Micrarchaeia; order Micrarchaeales; family CABMGC01; genus JAKAVK01. The sequence goes on along the minus strand of JASHTL010000095.1, from coordinate 3,212 downwards.
GTTGTCTCATTGCAGCGCTGACCTGCACATCCGCTATTTCGATACATTTATAAAATCCTACTATGTATTAAGAGCGAGACGACAGTTTAAGCGAAAGTGAGGCCTATGACCAGGGTTAAAAGAAAGAATGCAATCGGACTGATAGCCGCGTTCATAGCCCTCTCCGCAGGCGCGCTTCTATCGTTGCTTTCACTGACAGTCAATGCGGGTACGCTCTCATCGAACGTCGTGGCCAATGTGGTCGTATCTAACACGTGCTTCACGGAAGGCACTCCTGCCCTCCCTTCTTTTGCTGCGCTTGTGCCTACAGCAACAGACGCCAACACCCTTGAACTTACCGATACAGACAACGGTGGCAATGCACAGGCAACTTTTGAGATCGATGGAAGCGCATGGACCGGCCCCGGGTCGAACACGTTCGGGGTTGGAAACACAGAGTGGGCAACCTCGTCAGGAGGCGCAGGCACAGCCCTTACCCTGTCATATGTGTCTACGGGCCTGACAGTGCCTGCTCCAAACACTGTTGTCACTTCAACGACATCGAATGTCTTCCTGGGCCTCTATGTGCCTGGAGGCACGGCTGCGGGCAACTACGTCCAGACAATCTCGATCGAAAACTCGTGCGGCACAGGTACGACATCTACCTCTGTTACGGCTAACGTGGTAGTGCAGGGTGTCTGCTACATAACTCTGTCCACCGGTACGCTCAACTTCGGCACGCTCACCCCTACCGCAACATACAACACCAACTCCGTGGTTACAGACACGGACAGCGGAGGCAACGCGGCAGCCGCTGTTGACATAGAAGGAACCAACTGGCAGGGTCCGGGCTCCAACACTATACCTGTTGGAAATACCCTCTACGACTCGAGCTCGCAATCGTCTTATACCGGTACAGCGCTGACATCGTCTCTTATAGGAAGCGGTGTAACTGTGCCTGCTCCTAACGCGGTTGTGACATCGCAATCAGCATCTCTCTACTTCGGGTTAGGGGTTCCCGGTGGAACGTCAGGGGGCACATACACGCAGAACATACTGATTGAGAATTCTTGCTAAATGGCTAGGGATTTGATGAGGCTACGGAATCTGTTGCTGCAGACGTGCGTTCTGGTCCTCTTACTCTCCATTGCCTCTGCACCCGCATTCGCCCAATTCGGGGAGGTTGCAGGGCAGCTATATACGAATGTAAGCATAGGGGGAAGCAACTCCATCACGTTCACACTGGTCAACGGAGGTTCGTATCCGATAAAGTTCCAGATCATCACTCCGCCGCAGTTCCAGACCTCAACCCCTAACACTGTGGCTCCCACTGTCACCACGAATCCTATGTCAGGCACGATTGCGCCAAGCTCTGAATTCACGATCAACGTCATAGTGCATGTGCCGTCTGCGAAGAACAACACGCCTGGCACAAAATGGATAGGCATCATACAGGCGGTGGTGGTCTCAAACTCTTCTGCCATCTCAGGGAGCGGCGCAAACATACAGGAAGGCGTGGCAAAGACGCTCACTATAACAGCGGCAGAACCCAGCGCATCCATCCTGCCATACGTCATAGGCGTAATAGTTGTTGCAGTTGTGGCAATAGGCGTCTATCTGGGCAAGTTCCGCAAGCGCGCAAAGAAGGGTGCTGCCGGAACGGCAAGAAAAACAAGGAAGCCTACGAAAAAGCAGGTCAGGCGCGCAAGAAGGGTTGCGAGGAAAAGGACCTCTGCTGCAAGGAGAAGGAGGCCAAGTGCTCGCGCCAGGGCGCGAAGAAGAAAGTAACTGACCGGACGGCCCGCCAGCTATAAAAGGACAAGATGGCAGATGATATCATGCCTGATACTATAAAGGCCGTGATATTCGACATCGGCGGCGTCATAACAAAGTTCCCCGACCGTGAGTACCTGTTGTACCTTGCGAACCTCAGCGGCAAGGAGCCTGCAGAGATAGCCCGTGCCATAGACAGTAACATACCTGCGTTCGAGAAGGGGAAGATGCGCACACGCGAGTTCGAGAACACAGTGTCAAAGCGGATTGGCATATCGCCACACGAGCTTCAATGGTACCAGTACTACGCAAAGTTCGTGACTATAGACGCGGACATAATGGACCTGGTGCGGGACCTGCGCAAAGAGTACATAACCGCATACATAACCAACATAGACGCATCAAAGTACGACCTGTTCAAAAAGATGCTCGGCAAGGAACTCTTCGACTACAGGTTTGCATCGTGCGACCTGCATCTGAGAAAACCTGACCCAAGGATTTACAGAACAGTGCTGAAGAGAATGAAGATGAGTCCTGAGGAGACGGTCTTCATAGACAACCAGAAAGAGAACGTGATCGGGGCCAGAAAGGTTGGAATGTACTCAATACTTTATAAGAGCAGAAGGCTACTTGATATAGAGCTCAGCAGGCTATTGGACTGATTCGCATGGCTAGAGAGGAAAAGGCAGACCAGAAAGGCATCACGGTCAAGAAGTCTGAGAACTTCCCCGAATGGTACTCCCAGGTGGTTGAAAAGGCCCGGCTTGCAGAGTACGGGCCAATCCACGGCACCATAGCATTCAACCCCAGCTCCTACGAGATATGGGAAAACATACATGCTGCGTTTGACAAGATGATAAAGGAGACAGGACACAGGAATGCGTATTTCCCGCTCCTGATACCCGAGAGTTTCCTGAAAAGGGAATCGGAGCACCTTAAGGCGTTTGTGCCAGAGGTATTCTGGGTCACAAAAGAGGGAGAGAAGGACCTTGCGGACAGGTATGCCATAAGGCCGACCTCGGAAACAATAATCTACTACTTCTTCGCAAAATGGATAAGAAGCTGGAGAGACCTGCCTATACTGATAAACCAGTGGTGCAGCGTCCTGCGCGCCGAGATAAAGGACACCAAACCCTTCATAAGGACGAGCGAATTCCTGTGGCAGGAGGGCCATACTGCCCATGAGACAAACGAAGACGCAAGCAAGGAGGTTGCAATGATACTTGACTTCTATAAAAAAGTGGCAGAGGAATACCTTGCCGTGCCGGTCGTCGCAGGAAAGAAGAGCAATCTCGAGAAGTTCGGAGGCGCAGATTACACCATAGCAATTGAGGCTATGATGCCTGACGGGAAGGCATTGCAGATGGGAACTTCGCATAACCTGGGACAGAACTTTGCGAGGGGATTCGGGCTCAAGTTTCTGGGAAAAGACGAGAAGGAGCACCTTGCATACACCACCT
>JASHTL010000094.1 GCA_030040595.1 Microcaldota archaeon | reverse complement strand
TCCGCCGCGTTTGACCAGGCTCCGCCACCCCTGCAACATCTATTAATTGTAAAGCATATTATTAAAAGGTTTGAACCCATCAACACAATAATATAGCATTAGGTAGTATTTATAGATTGTGTTGTGGCCTATCACAGCTCCTATGCCATTATAACATGCCTTTTCTGTGCAATCCTGTTAATCTGTTCAACTGATAGCGATGGACATAAAGAAGACTGACGACGTAAGGTTCAAACTCTCAAAAAAATCGCAGGAGGGCATGAATACAGACGTTTCTGTTTATGCATCTGAAGCCTTGATGGCGAAAATAAAGGGGGACCATACGCTCCAGCAGGCGATGAACACGGCAACGCTGCCCGGCATAGCCGGCGATGTTCTTGTAATGCCGGACGGGCACGAAGGATACGGCTTTCCAATAGGCGGCGTGGTGGGATTCGATGCTGAGACCGGGATAGTTTCCCCGGGTATTTCGGGTTTCGACATCAATTGCGGCGTGCGCCTGATAAGGACGAATCTCACGGAGAAGGAGGTCAGGCCCAAGATTGCACAGCTCTCCGATGCGCTCTTCAGGAACATACCCAGCGGAGTGGGAAGCAGGCTCAACATAGGCCTTTCAGCGAACGACCTTGAGAAGATAACGCATGATGGCGTGGAGTACATAATAGAAAAGGGATTCGGGCTTCCTGAGGATGTTGAGCACACGGAAGAGAACGGGCGCATGATAGGCGCTGATTTCTCGAAAGTAAGCCAGATGGCGAAATCGCGCGGCCTCAATGAGCTTGGAACTCTTGGCGCAGGAAATCATTTCCTGGAAGTCCAGAAGGTCAGCAAGGTGCTGGAGAACGATGTGGCAAAGGCTTACGGACTTTATGAGGGCCAGATAGTTATAATGGTGCACACCGGGTCGAGGGGATTCGGCCACCAGATCTGCAGCGATTACCTCCGCGCTTTTGAGGAGTACAGAGTCAGAAAGAATATCACGCTTGTAGACAAGGAGCTCTGTTACGCAAAGATAGGCGACAAGGAGGCTGACGAGTACCTTGGCGCGATGAAGTGCGCAGTCAACTTCGCGTTCACGAACAGGCAGATAATCACCAGCTCGATACGCAAGAGTTTTGAGGAAACATTCTCGAGGAGCGCAGACTCCATGGGCATGGAGCTTCTCTATGACGTGGCGCACAACATAGTCAAGCTCGAGGAACATGAGGTCAACGGCAAGAGGACCCGGCTCTATGTGCACAGGAAGGGAGCCACACGCGCATTCCCGAAAGGAAGGCCGGACGTGCCCGGCGACTACAGGAGCGTAGGGCAGCCGGTTTTGATTCCAGGGAGCATGGGCACCGCAAGCTACGTGCTTGTGGGCAAGGAGGGCTCGATGAAGGAGACCCTGGGCTCTGCGTGCCATGGCGCTGGCAGAGTCATGTCAAGGCACCAGGCCCTAAAGGAGATACCTGCCTCGAGGACATTTGACTCGCTCAAGGAGAAGAGCGTGGAGATAAGGATCAGGACAAGAAAACTTGTGAGCGAGGAAGCGGAATGGACATACAAGGACATCGATGAGGTAGTTAGAGTGGTGGAGAAGGCAGGCCTCGCCGCTGCAGTGTCCAGGAACGTGCCGGTTGCAGTAATCAAGGGATAGGAACAGGCGCGTTATTGTACTCGGCTATGGCCATGAGCAGGCCGGCATGCGGGAAGCATTGCGGGAAGTTTCCGCGCGGCTCCAGTGTCTTCCTCTCAACATGCTCGCCGAAGAGCAGCATGTCCGTAGAGCAGCTTATCAGTTTCTTCAGGACCTGCTCTGCCCTCCTCTTATTTCCCTGCCTTAGGTAGACGCGTGCAAGCCATGTGCTCAACAGTGTAAACGGATGCACGGTCCTGCCTTGGTAATCCGACCTGTGCCTGAGCAGCAGACCGTCCTCTACCATAAGTTCCTTCTCTATTCTCCTTAACGTTGATGCGAACCTCGGGTCGTTTGCGTCTATGAAACCGTAGAGCGGAAGGCAGAGCAGCGCCGCATCCACGTCACTCGATCCGTAATAGCGCGTGAAACTGTTGAGCTTCTTTGAAAATCCTTTCTCAAGTATGTCTGACTTGATCCTGTTGGCCAATACTTGCCAGCCTTTTGCCCTCTGCTTGTATCCTACCATCTCCGCTATCTTGTAGGCCCTGTCCACCGCAACCCATTGCATGACTTTGGTATGGACAACATGCGCCAGCGTGTCGCGCTCCTCCCAGAGGCTTGTGCTCGGCTTTTTCCATGACCCACTTGTCCATTCGACTATCGATTCTATGGCCCACCAGTTCTCAATGGCGTACGATGGGTTGTGCGAGAGCCTGATATAATCATAGAGCGCATTCATGAACGCGCCCTCGCTGTCCATCTGTATCTGCATGTATGCCGCATTGCCGACCCTGACAGGTTTCGACCCAAGATATCCGTTGAGCCAGCCTAACGTCTCTTCGGGCTGCGGAGGCTCGCCATCTATCGTGTATAGGGGATGGTCGAAGCTCTTTGACGGCGGGTCGATTACCGCGATCATGAAGTCGAGTATTCTTCTGGCCCTTGTGAGATAGCCGACGCTTGCAAGGGCCTCTGCCGCATAGGATCCGTCACGTATCCAGAGGTACCTGTAGTCCCAGTTCCTGCCTTCGCCGACCACTTCAGGCAGCGATGTGGTTGGCGCTGCGATTATGGCTCCGGAAGGCTGGTAGACCAGCCCAAGCACCGTAAGTACGGATCTCTTGTATGCCTCCTTGTGCATCGCTACCTGCTTGCCCAGCATCATCTGTTCGTGCCAGTAGTGTGCCGTCTTATCGAGCGCATCAATAGGGTCAGGGTATACGAATCCGGTGTTGCTGAATAAGCCGTATCTTAGGTCTTTCGAGTAAACCGCGAATATCGACCCTTTTCCCGGGTCGAATCTAAGTATGCCATCTTCAACAACAGTATACTTTCCCTTTATGCTTACTTCCAGGCCTTCCTGCGAGGAGTTATTCTTGAATACC
>JASHTL010000093.1 GCA_030040595.1 Microcaldota archaeon | reverse complement strand
CGTAGTGTGCTATGTCTATATGCGCCTTCTCAGGCTCCTTTCTAGTGCCTTCCTGCCACGCGTGCCTGCCAAGGTACTTCCTTGACGCAGCGCTTATCAGGTGCGTTGCCGTATGGTGCGCAGTAAGCCTTCTCCTCGCATCCTTGTCGACCTGCGCATCAACAGTGGACCCGACTTTCAGACCGAAGTCCTTCTCCAACGTGTGTACAATCACGTCTCCGGCATACTTCTGAACATCGGTAACCTTTATCCCGTTTATCTTGCCCCTGTCAGGAGCCTGGCCGCCGCCTTCAGGATAGAACGGCGTCTCGTCGAGCACAAGATACTTGCCTTGTGCGAATGCCACCTTGGCCTTTGCCTCTGTCTTGAATTCATAATATAGCTGCTTTGTTGGTTTCAGACCCTCCGGAAGCGCAACATCGGATTTTTTCTGCTTCTCCTTCTTGACTAGGTCTCCCTCTATCAGGTTTTCGTACACATTCTCGGGCAGTTTCAGGGCTACGCCCTTAGATGCGGCGGCGTTTGTCAGGAACTCTGGCGTTATCCCATTGCTCTCGTACAGCGTCTTAAGCTGCTGGAGGTTTATCTCCCTGCCCTTGCCTATGATGTTAGCAACTATCTGCTTTGCGTTATCCCTGCTCTTGTCGTACCGTTCCTTCTCTATCTTGATTACAGTCTCGAACTCCTTTGCATCAAGACTCTCCACCAACTCCGGGTAAAGAGATTGTAGGTCCTCTGCTATGAGCCTTGCCACATCCGTAAGGCTGATCCCCAGGTCATACCTCTCTATGAAATCGAATGACCTCCTGAGTATTATGCGCAGGTTATATCCTCCGCCTATGTTAGATGGTAGCGCGCCGTCAGCTATAGCGAACATCAGTGTCCTCGTATGGTCGAATACGGCATAGAGTCCCTGCATGGGCTTTATCTTTTTCTCGTACTCCTCGACTGATATGCCCACTTTCTTCAGCAGCTGAATCTCTTTCTCCCTGGCATTCTTCAGCACATCGACATCTAGCTCGCCGGAAACCTTGGCGAACTTCTTGAACGGCTCGGTCTCGAAGTCCTTTCCTGTCTTCTTTCTCACCTTCTCTAGCACGTTGTGGAATACAGCCTCGTAGGCATTGTCGTATCCAGTATAGAACCAGAGCAGCCTGTCGAATCCCCATCCGACATCGACGACCTTTCCTTCAAGCTCGCGGATCTTCCCGTTCACGTACTCGAACTGGGTGAATACGCTGTTGACCAGCTCAGCTCCATTGGCAAAGGTCTCAAGGCATGGGCCAAACTCGGAGAAATCCGGCATGGTCCACACGTCCTCGGTGTACACCATGTCCTCCTTCTTCACTCCCAGTACCTGTGTTATGAAGTTGAAGTTAAGCTCTATGCATCTGTCCTTCCAGTATCCCTCCTTGGGATAGTTGAATGCGTGCTGCCCGGCCATCATGAAGGCGGTGAAGTGCCTTCCGGTCACCCCTACATTCTCTATGTCCCCGAATCTTAGGCAGATCTGAGGCACGATAAGCGGGTTTGCCGAGTACTCGAATCCCATCTTTCCGGCTTCAACCCTCTGAAAGTCCTGTATGCTGGCTATGGTGAAATAAAGGTCTTTACGCCACCTGCTCACCACAGGATACTTCTTTATCTCTGTGTGCCCGTTCTTCTTGAAGAAGTCGGAGAACTTCTTCCAGAATTCTACGAAACTTATGTCCACTGGTTTCTTCTTGAAAAAGCTGTACTCGGTATGGGATGAGTCTTCACATGTTTCTCTGTGGCCTACGCTCCAGAAGTGCTTCTTGCAGATCTTGCACTGCTTTCTTGTGAAACCCTGCTTTTCAAACAGCGCTACCTTGTAGTACTCGTCTGCGTTCTTTGAGAACTCCTCGCGCAGGATATCCTTTGTAAGCTCTCCTTTTACGTTAATCATCTCATCCACCGATCCACCAGACCTTGCACTGGTTTCCGAAGAACTTGCAGGGCTTGCATTTCCATTTCTCGGACTCTATAACAGGAGCTGCATCGCGCTCGCCGCGCCAATACTGCATTGCGTATGCAAGGTCCTTCGTTATCGCAGCCACATCATACCTTACAGTTATATCCGCCACAGTCTCGCTGTTCCTCCTGTCAGTGTACCTGATCTCCAGATCGTCGCTCAGCTCCGGAATAGCCTGCATTTCGCTGAACATCATTTTGTACATAGATTCCAGAGAGAGATATTCGTCCTTGAGTCCTATCGAGCGCAATCCCTTGACGAACTCGTCGGAGAGCACAGACCCTTTCAGCTTGTACACTTTTGAGAAGTTTTCATAGGAATAGAGCTTGTCCTTTATGTCTCCGAACATCTTCCGGTATAGCATTATCTGCACTATGTGATGCCTTGTATGCGGTTCGCCAGAGTTCATGAACTTGCTGACTGTCTTGTCCTCTACAATAAATACCTTGTTGTCTTTCAGCCTAAGCTCGTCTATCTTTCCGCTGAATCTGTATCCGTTCATAGATCCGTATATCATGAGCTCCCTCCCGACTTTTTCCGACTTAAGTTTCTGCAGCGTCGTGTAGTTCTCATAGGCTATCTTGAAGAGCACGTCGCTGTATGTGCGGGTCTCGACAGTAAGGGGCACGTAGACCTTGGCCTGCCATGCCTCGTGCATTCTTGCACCCTTTTCCATTGCCTTGGTAGGTGCTGGCTTGTAGAGATAGTTCAATTCCATCTGCTTCTCGCACCAGAACTGGGTTGCTATGTCCGTGGCTGTTATGCCGCTTTTGTGCAACTTCTCAAGAACAGTTTGTTCACTCCCGTTCATTTGCACACTCCCAAGAGACTGCCCAGACAAAGCAGAAATATCAGACCGCCTACCGATCGTCATCGCAAAAAATGCTCAGCGATCACCAGTCTCATCACATACCTTTTTATTGATTAGGCATATTAATAACCCTTATGCCAGTCGGCGACTACAGTCTTTTTATCTTCGATTGGGACGGCACTCTGAGCACATCCACCTTCCTTGTAAGGCTGAGCAGGCTCTTCCAGAGAAGGTACAACATAGACTACGTAAAGAAGCATTTCCGCGACTACGAGACACAGGATATAGAGAAAGTGGAGATGCAGGGTGAGGTAAACAGGACCTATGCACATCTCTATGACATATACAGCGTCTTCTACAAGCCCAGGCTGCAGCCCGGAGTTGTCGAGCTCCTCAAGGAACTGAGGTCCAGAAAGAAGAGGATTGCCATATTCAGCGATTCCACGAGATACAGGCTTATGAGCGAGGTGAGGATGCTGGGCATGAGCAAGTATGTGGACTTCGTACTCAGCGCTGATTCGATAGACAGGTACAAGCCGAACCCGCAGGGCCTTCTCTTCATAGCAAGGCACTTCAAGACACAGAGGAGCCGCTCGCTTTATGTGGGGGATATGGCTTCTGACATACTCACTGCGCGGTTCGCAAAGATGGACATCTGCTCAGTAGGAAACGGCGTTGAATCGTATAGGCTCCTGAAAGAACTGCATCCCGAGTATATATTCAAGGACTTGGTGGAGATGAGATCGCACCTGAATTCAGGCAGGTCCTAGGGCGTCAGCAACCTCCTTGGCTATCTCGATGCCAGCCTCGTGCACTGCTATGTCAGTAGAAGCAGCTATGTGGGGCGTTATTATCAGGTTATTGGCCTTCCTGGCGTATCTTTCGATTGGGCTGGACCCCAGCGGCTCTTTTGGGAAGACGTCCTCTGCCGCGCCGGCAATCCTATGCCTCTTTAACGCATCTAAAAGCGCATGCTGGTCCACGATCTCGCCGCGCGCGGTGTTCAAGAAGAAGGCGCTTTTCTTCATCATGCCAAATTCCCTGCTGCCTATCATGTTCTCTGTCTGTTCAGTAAGGGTTGCATGCACAGTCACTATGTCCGAGTTTCTTAACAGAGTATGCAGACTAACCATGCTCACCTCTTTCGTATCGACATACGGGTCGTATGCGATAACTTTCATTCCGAATGCCTTTGCGTATACTGCAACGCGCGATCCTATCCTTCCGTAGCCTATTATGCCTAGTGTCCTTCCTTTCAGCTCTGTACCTATGAACCTGTACCTTTTCCATTCTCCCCTTGCCAGGGCTGCATACGCCCATGGGATCTTCCGACATAGGCTCAGAATCAGGGCGAATGTGTGCTCTGCAGTAGGTATAGTGTGCGTTCCGTGTAAATTGAATATGCGTATCTTCCTAGATCTTGCGTAGCTTACGTCTATGTGATTAAGGCCGGTAGTTGCCGATCCTATAACCCTTAGCCGCTTCGCCTTGCCGAGCATAGTCCTGTCAAGGTGCGTCTCAATGCGCACCAATATGGCATCAATCTCGGGAATCTGCTTCGTGAGTTCATTCCGGCTTAGGTGCTTTACGATTACCTTGCCTCGTTTTGAGAGTATGGATCTTGCATCCTTATCGAAATATTCCGGTTCCGTGATAAGGATCTTTATTTCAGGCTCCCGGACCATGTTGCACCCTCGGATCTGTGGCCTTGATTATCTTGGTTACCGAAGCCTTGTTGAAGCCCTTGAAACCCTGAGTCCTTTCAAGATCTTCCATGTGGCTGCCTATGGCACCGTCTTTCAGGAACATCTCGTATTGCTCCTTTGTTATGGAGTTATCGGCGAGCAGCTTATCGATTCTTTTCTTCTCCACCTGCCATCTCTCGCCCACCGTGAATGCCTGCTTCAGGAAATCGAAATACGAGAACGGAGGCATGACCTGTATCCCGTATTTGGGCAGTTCTGTCCTTAGACCGTCAAAGCTGAACTTTGCCTCAAGGTGGTGCATCCCGGACTGGAGTATGCTCTCCCCGTGGAGACCTATCCACAACCCCACCGTTCCGAGTCTGTTAAGGTGCTGTAAACCCTGGTGCGGGAAGTCGATCTCCGTCTCTTCAGGAAGCAAGTCCACATCCGTGAATACGACAGTGTAGCAGATCGGATGCTCTAGTATCTGTGCGCCCCAGCCTGCCTCTTCACCTGCATAATATTTCTCCCTGCAGTTGTATCCCATCTTTTCGAATATTCTTATCATGTTTGAGAAATTCTCCCTTGAGCTTCTGTAAGTGTGGTGGTCCTGGTTTCCCCAGCCCATGCCAAGCGTGTCTTGTCTTGACCTTTGCACCTGGCCTGCCCTGTTCCTTCTCTCCCAGTATATGCGTTCTGTTATGAAGAACGCATCGGATACCCTTGCGCTGTCGATCCTTCCAAGCTGATCATCCACCAGTCGTTCAGTCTCTTTCATTCCTTCCTCGTCACTCTCAAAGTGCCTTTTTCTCTTGAAGAATTTGCTTAATGCGCTGAGATACAAGTCTGTGTCTTGCGCATCTTGCACTATGTATCCATCATATCCTCTTCGCTCAACTGCTGCAAACATGTATCCATTTTCCTCCTTGATGTACGCCTTTCTCAACGGCGCATACGGTTCCCCGTCTATTGGCACACCAAGTCCAAGGACCTGAAGGAAGTGGTCCAGGAATTCCGGGTGGATTGCCACTTCGCGCTTGCTTTGGTTTGTGATGAGGAACGGGAAGAAGTATGAGCTTGGATGCTTGAATATCCTGACGCCGTCCTTGGTTATATCTGCCCGCCTCTCCTTGAATCCCAGCTTCTCAAGGTCCTCATGCCTTAATTCTGACTCAGGAAGCATCATGTAGTCTATCACATCTGAAAACTTAGTCGATGCGTTAGCAAGCATTCTTTCGGACAGCGCCTTTGCAAAGGAATGTTTGGAAAGGAATGTATCAACATAGGAGAGCACAAACTTCTCGACTTCGGGGTATACTCCCCAGTCGAATTGATCAGCAGGATTTGCAGAGTTTTTGGGTTTTACCCTTGCGTCATCCACATCCATGATTGTTCTAGCCCGTTATAATTTTTAATACGTTCGTTTGTTTCCAAGTTCCTTATTCATTAGATCCTTGTCAAAACGCATGCCGAGATAGTCGCACAGATATTCCGCATTCTCAGTTGCTGTTTTAAGGCATGAACTTGCCCCTGGAGAGGGCGAGATGTTGAATACAGAGCCATCCTTCTTCAGTTCAACCTCACCCACTACGATTTGTCTCCTTTTCTTGTCAATAGGCTGCGCTCTTATGCCTCTTGCTGTCCTGTCTTGAATCACGCTTTTTGGACTTAGCGAAGGTATGATCTTCTGCACCTCGTATTTTACAAATCGAGCTATGCCTCCCGGCATAGTATAGGATATGTTTCTTGAAAACGTATCCATCAATTCCTTATTCTTTGATATTTTCCATAACGACCCGATTAAATGCGCATCGATGGAAACGCTCTTGAGATAATCTATGAACGTTGATGGATCCTCCTTTTCAAGATACGGGTAAAGAGTTATGGTAGGCCCAAACCTGGATCTGCCATGCCTATTGATGTCTGGATCAGCATGAACTCCAAGGAAGGGTATGTTGCCCTTTTGCACCGTGTACACTTTGCTGTTTACCACTTTTGGCGTGCTGTAAAAGTTGCCTGCTACTGCGAGAATCGAGAGGTCCTTTCCATAACCAAGCGACTTGGCAAAACGCAGACTGTGTGAACCAGCACATACCGCGATCGAGTTAGCTGTGTAGAACTTCTCTCCTGTGTATATGTAATATTCGCTATTTTTGCCATCTATATGGCCAACAGTATTGCCAAACAGCACGTCTATCTTGCAGGATGGCCGCTTTATGGCTTCGTCGACGAATGACTTTGCAAGTTGGTCAAAGGCCACCATATGACCGGATTTCGAATAGACTCCGGTCAAGCTTTCGTCTTTATTCCTGCCCTTCACCACGTTAGGCTCTAATCTTGCTATATCCTTTCTGTCTACTTTCACTAGATCCGGAAAGGTTTCCATGAACTTTTCACTGTACCGCTTTTCAAGAAACTCGGTTTCTTCCTCTCCGACTCCTATCAGCATCTTGCTGCACCTTGACATTATCCGCGTTTTCCTCGGGCCTGCCACCTTCTCCACATAGCTTGTTAGCATTGACGAAGCCTGTTTTACGGTATTGATCTTCTCGGGCGTGTAATTCGTCTCTATGTCGCCAACGTGGAGCGTCTGGCTGTTGTTCCTGCTGCTTGAGGTTACTTGTGCAACTCCGTTTTCCTTCTCCACAAGAAGGATCCTTTTCACATTGGTGTATCTTGAGAGGGTGTAGAGAAGCGCAGTGCCTATTATTCCTCCGCCTATTATTGCAACATCATAGTGCCTCTCCATGCTTGGTACTGGCGACCGAAGCTTTAAATTTAGCACGTTGCCAAGGCCATTTGCACTTGAAAAGGGAGGCATAGATTTATAAAGGAGAAATGCAATTGTATTCTCAGAGTAGTAAGGCGTAAAATCGCTAGTTCTACAGAGGAAAACAAAATGAGAGATTACGGAAGAGACCGCGGAGACCGCGGCGACAGAGGAGACAGGAGAGGAGGCGGCATGAAGCCAAATTACTTCCTTCCAAAGCCTGTAAAGGTTGGAGACGAAGTAGATGTAACCATAGAGGCGCAAGCTTCTAAGGGAGACGGAATAGCAAAGAAGGACGGCTTTGTAATCTTCGTAAAGGATGCAAAGCAGGGCCAGGCTGTAAAAGTCAGGATAACAGACGTGAGGGCCAGATTCGCTCTTGGCGAGATGGTCGGAGACGCGTCTGCTGCGCCTGCAGCTCCAGCATCCGGATCTGCCCCGGAAGGATCTTCTGAAGGTTCGTCTGAATCTGAGGAAGTCTCCGAGGACACACCACAGTAAGGAGAAGCAGATTTTATTTTTATTTTCTTCTCTTTTTCTTATTCTTTTATTCTTTTTCATCCAATAGGTAATTGGTACAATGGCAGGTAAACCAAGGCGGCTAAGCGTGGCTTTTGACATCGATGACACCATAGCCGATATACACGACGTTGTCATGAGAAGGGTGAACAGGAAGCTCAAAGGTAACTATACTTTCCTGGAGACAGTGACACAGTTGGAGCAGAACGGGCCACTATGGAAAGCTTACATAAGGGAGTATGAGGACTTGTGGACGAAGAAGCATAAGACAATCAGGCTATTTCTTGACAAGAGACTTATGAAACGGGTTTCGAAATACTACGACATCGGCTTCGTCAGCGCGCGCGGATTCAACTTAAAGACCACCAAAGGACTCAAGTCATGGCTGAGATACCACAGGCTCGACCATATCAAACTTGACGTAACGCACACTTCAGACGCAAAGGCAGAATTGAAATATGACATTTTTGTGGATGATTATCCGCTCAAGGTCAAGGGGAAGAGGATGCTGCTCCTGATACATAGGGAACATAACAAGGCATTCGTCCTCCCGAAGAATGCGATGCGTTTCGATAACGTGAACCAGGCCATCCATTTTCTCATTAAGCGCGCAACAAATGAGGTTAATATTAAATAAGTCCAAAAATCAGGTTTAGTGGTACATATGGATCATGTTTCCGTACGTTCAGGGAAGGAACTGAGTCATCTTGTGAGATTTAGATCTGGTCCATATATGGCTGCGGTCTTGGATAATGCAATAGAGGTATACCATGGCTCGACCAATCCAGACCTCAGATTTGTCCAAAGGGACAGGCCCACGCATCTTACGGATGAGCTTGCTCTGGCGCTGCCTTACACAGGACATTGGACCGAGTTGCGAGAAGGGAGGACCCCTACTCTTTATACAGTAAGAATCGAGGCTGAAACAAAACTAATTGTCAGGAGGATGCCTCTTGACTTAGAAGATATTGCGGATGGAACAGCGTATAGGATGTTGGAAGGAGCAGGAATCCACATCCGCATCTGGAATGTTGGAAGACTCGGTATAGTCAGAAGACAGGAGATCAACAGCGACACGCTCCAGGCCTTGTTTAAAGACTAAAAGCAGATTATTAAAGGCTTTAGCACTAATTATATTGCAGCAGATAGGTGGGAAGCTAGGGGTTTCCCTCACCGCAAATCCCCTTAGGCGGGCCAATGCTGGCAGAGTACCATGTTTTGTATATGAGATCCATGCTGAAGCGTTGAGGTCCTGCCTCCAGTGGTAGTTCCATATATGAACCGGGCCAGGCCGGAAGGAGCAACCCTAAGTATATAGCAAGCGTGCGCCTACACCTTGCGTACAATGAACTATGCTTTGGAGATACAGGGCTGAGTAGAGGTATGGAAACCTTGTATGCATGCATTGTGCAATGCCGACTTCTGCTGCACTGAATCCATGCTGGGTTCGCCTAGTGGTAGGGCGGCAGGTTGCTAACCTGTTTGGTCGCAAGACCTACACGAGTTCGATTCTCGTACCCAGCGTTTATCCTTGAGTTCGACGCCGAGCAAGGTTTATTATATCTCTTATTAGCAAATAACCGAGTATGGAATTAAGATTGCCTAAGCAGAAATTATTAATATATGAGACTTTGACTTTTTACGACAAAGGAAATACAAGGGATAGTACTCATGAAGAAGGCTGGGTGAGAGCATGGACTGCTAGGGGCGCTTTGAGAAAAGCAATTAGAAGAGCCCAAGACGAAGGTAAAATAAAAGAGTCCCTCCATTGGGCTGGAGGTCTTTACTCAGCCCATGTTTTTGAGACTACAACACAGGCTTCCTTACGTTTTTATGAAAAGGACATGGTTGGAAAGGGCAGACTCATTGCAAGATGGCTTTCACCTGAAGCTGCAAGAAAGAAACACCCGAGTGAGGTCCATGGCAGTCGCCTACGCCCATTGCATGCACCATCGCATTCCAGTGAACCTCTAGTGCAGGTATTTAGGTAATAAGCCCACACCAACAACTTTTGTAGCCTTAACGCAGGACAAAAAGAAATGGATTTTAGTTCTTGTACCAGTACCCAGCGTTTTATATTTAAATTATAAGTAATTGACCAGGTCGGACGTTCTCCACACCCTTACTTTATTCTGTCTCTGAAAGTGTTTGTCATCAGTCCAGATCCCATCATTAGATACTGACAGAGCCAATGCTATGAACGGAGTATCGTCTTTGTCTATCTTGTCCATTATGCGTCTTGCCTTTTCAAACTTATATCTTATGATCGAGTCATCTACTACATACAAATTGTTCATTATTAGAGATAGCAGGTTCTCAAATGCCGATTCGCCTAGTTTTGTTTTTTCCAATAGCTCGCTTTTGTTACCTTTCAATTCTTCCAGAGCAAATTTTGGGGTTAGAAGTAAGAACTTGTCAGAGTAGATAACCTTTCTGCTGATCGAGTCCTTGATCAGGGCTGCAATTATTCTATTGGTATTAGCTATCAGTATCATTGTCTAGCCTCTTACGTATTCTTGCTTTTACCTTATGTCCTATAATCTCAGCATTCTGTTCCGTAAGTTGGCTATTTTTAAGCAATTTCTCAACCAGCTCCAGTTCTAACAGCTTCTTTTCAAAAGCAAGCCTGGCTATGTCGCTCCATTTAAGCTCTGTGTGCTTCTTCATCTTTTCATACAGATCCTCAGATACCGACAATGTTATATTCACCATTTCAGATCACTATGTGTATTATGTGTGAACACATACTTAAAGCTTTGCAAAAGCACGTAACTTGAGAAACTGACTTTACCCTCTGCTTTGGTAAGAGAACGTTACAGGATGCAATAGAATCGTACCCAGCGTTTTATATTAATATGTTAGCAATACACAGAATGAGTAATCCGGGTGTACTCATTGAAGAAGGCTGGCAGAGTATCAATCAAACAGAATTTAACCCAATATCTGCTTATAGCATTTCTTATAACCATATCTGTTTTCTTTGTTATTTTAGTTGTTATCGGGAATGTGGTAGTAGAGCAATCCGCTTATCAATACTCAAGCCTTTCGCAATCATTCCTTTCTGGGAAGTTATATATCACGGATAAAGCGTCTTTTTATGACACTGCAGTATATCTGGGCAGAAACTATTGGCCGCTTGGGCCATTGCCTGCAGTTCTTCTTACTCCTTTAACAGAGATATCCAGTCTTACTGGCAACACCGGTATTATATTACATTCACAGGGCTACGTGCAGATAATAATTCTTATAATTATAACCTGGCTCCTGTTCAAGATTGCTGCCGCATTCGGTTACAAAAAAAGCGATCAGGCGTTTATAGCATTTGCCTTCCTTCTGGGAACGATGTTTATTGGCGTGGCAGTCTCGCCAAGCAGCTGGTATCTTGCCCAGACGGTAAGCACCCTGTTTTTACTTGCTGCCCTATATGCATATTTCAGCAAAAAGGGGCTGATGCTTGTTGGTGTCTGCATTGCTTTATCCGTGGCTTCACGGATAACTACATTGTTTGTGCTATCCTTCTTTATCTTTGAGATATTCTTCTTTAAGAGAGAAAACAGCCTTCGTTATAAATTGACCGAATCTGCTAGGCTCATCTTTCCTGTCTTTTGTGTGCTCCTGCTCTTGTTTGCATACAACTATGCAAGGTTTGGGTCTGTCATCCAGACGGGCTATGGCCTTCAGACGTTGGCATACCAATCCCTTATTGACGCCAGATCGTATGGGCTCTTCAGCATCGAAGCGCTTCCAGGCAACTTATATTACAGTTTAGTTAGCACACCGCTGCCTGTCTTTCTGCAAAACAACACCCCGCCAGTACTTGCATTTCCGTTTATCCAGAGTAATGTCTGGGGGATGAGTATCTTTGTAACCTCTCCGTACTTGCTGCTGCTTTTCCTTTACAAGTACAAGACACTTAGGATGAGGGCGCTTCTGACTTCTGCCATGCTTACAGCCATTCCGTCTCTTTTCTACTATGCAGATGGATGGATACAGTTTGGATACAGGTACGCCCTTGATTTTATGCCACTGCTTTTTTATAATATTTATTCTAGGTTACAGGCAGAACAACAAATGCCTATCAAACAGGATGAAACTGCTCATAATACTGTCCGCTTGCCTAAACCTCTATTTGCTT
>JASHTL010000092.1 GCA_030040595.1 Microcaldota archaeon | reverse complement strand
GCCTGGGCACAGGCAGTATACGGATGGAAGGGCAACTATGTCGTAGTCTCGCTAGAATACAGCAATCCGGGTTACTTGGTCAATGAGACCGCGCTGGTGGACGAGACTGCAGAAGCTACCCCTTAGCTATTTTAACCTTATTACCGAGATTGGATCATGGCTGAAGTTCGTTCACTCTGCCACATATGCGGAAACGTTGCGAATAAGGTTTGCAGGCTCTGCGGCAGGCCGACATGCGACAAGCATATAGACAGCAACACAGGCATCTGCTCTTCGCATACAGGCGCAGGGGAAAGAACGCACAAGCGCTAAAGGTTCTGGAAATTCTCCGCCGACGTACCTTTTGGGAATGCCCTTCCATTCTGCGACTCTGCCGGAAGTCCGACTTCATTCGCGATTCTCGAGAGCTCCGAGAGGTCTATCTGCCGTTCCGTATGCAATTCCACATACGTGATGTTGCCGTGCGTCACTCTCTTGACCTTGAAGGTCATCTGCTGGAACATTCCGCTTCTGACCACGCGCAGCTTCACTTCTCCTCTCTTGAGTATGCTTTGTGCCTCGTTCGACAGGTTCACAGTCCTCGCCTATGCATTCTTGCTTTCTGAAATTTACGTCGGAAACTTTGCAGGAAACGCCACGAAAAACGAAAAATTGTATCGTTGTGGACGATTAGATATTCATTGATAAGATTGCAAAAGATATATTTAAATACTAATATAGTACACAATAAACTCAGGAAATTTAAAGGCGTATGACCAAGGCGCGAACATAAATGGGAACCAATCCAAGACAGAATAGCATAGTACAGCAAGTTCAACGTTTACAAAAAGAAACTACTCCTGAGGAGCAGGCAGAGAACGAAGAGCACATAGTGGGTATGCACGTGTTTGGAAACCTCTACGAGCTTGACCCTAAGCTGATGACGGATAAGGAATTCCTAAGGGCTACAGTGCTGAAGGCTGTGGAAGTCGCCAACATGACCCTTGTAGAGCACAAGGCATGGTCCTTCGGTGGCAAGAAGGGCGGTGTCACGGTAATGGCGCTTATAACAGAGAGCCACGTAGTTCTTCACACATGGAACGAGTACAAGTATGCGACTCTTGACATATACACATGCGGGGAGAAGAGCAACCCTAACGCGGCCTTCGACTACATAGTCCAGCAGCTAAAGCCCAAGAGGCACAAGAGATTCTTCGCTGACAGAAGCAGCTGATTCTGGCAATATAGCTTATTTTTGGCTTAGCTGAGCTCGGTCAGTGCTGGGTCACTTCGCTGCACTGAGAGTCTGCGGTGAGCTCTCCGCTGACTATGAGTTTCAGGTACCCGAGGTATGGCACTCCTACTAGGTAGTATCCGAGCACGTCGTTCTGGGACGGCGGATAATTCACAAACTCTATGTCGAGTCCAGGGTTGTTGTCGCCTTTTGTGAGTATGTAGTAATTGCTCCCGACATGTATCGCCGCTACTGCCCTGTGTATTATGTCGCCGCTGAACGAGTCGCTTGAGTTCGTCTTGTACACTATTATCGGGTTTGAGTAGTTCTCGATTATGGTGGTATTCGCTATCTTTATGCTGGATGTGTAGACAACGCTGTAGTACGTGCCGTTTATGGATATGTTGCCTATCGAGTAATTGTACTTTATCAGGTTGGATCCCTGGCTTGGCACATAGCACCTGTAGTAATTGTAGGTTTCATTCTCGGCGCTGTACTGGTCGATGCAGTAGCTGTTGTACAGGCCTATCGGGTAATGCGTTCCCTGGCCGAATATCTCCGCTATGTTTGATTTGTTCGACGGGTTGTATGCGTAAAACGCAAGGAACTCCGAGCTGAAGTTGTGAATCATTCCGCTGAACTGGGACTGGGTTAGGTTAACAACAGGCACATGCCTGGTCGCGAGGAATGATGACATGTTTGGTATGCCGTGGAGGAGGAGCATCTCTCCCCTCGACAGAACTGGGAGCATGCTGCAGCTCGTCACCACGTCTATCGGGGAGCTTGTCTGGAGCAGCACTACGAGGATTACGAATATTATTACCACAGAGAGCACGGCTATTCCCAGGTCTATCAGGCTTTTTGCTGCCCCTTCCTCGCGCACGCTGTACGTGAATTCCAGGATGAGAATAGCGACTATCATGACTATTACTGCTATTCCGAGGGCTATGCTGTTGTGGAGTATGTAGAATACGATCATGAGCGCCAATACTCCGTATAGCGCCCACATTAGCGTATCGATATTCTTGGACTTCTGCTTCTTCTTTCTTGCCAATCGATCACATTACTTGTTCCTGATGTTGGATATCTCCAGGCCCACTACCTTGGACTCGCCGTTCGACTTGACTACTCCTACTGCAGTGTCAGCGTTCACTATAAGCGAATCGTTGTGGCTCACCACGACGAACTGCGCCTCCTTGCTCATCTCCTTTATCAGCTGCGAAAGCTTCTTTGAATTGTCCTTGTCCAGGGCAGCATCCACTTCGTCGAATACGTAGACTGATGAGGGCTTGCAGAGGTGTATCGAGAAGAGCATCATGAGCAGTATCAGCGATTTCTCGCCTCCGGACATAGACATGAGCGCCTTGTTCAGGTTCGCGTCTGTTATCTTTATCTCTATCCCGCCGCTGAACGGATCGCTGGCGTTCTCCAGCTCTATGTAGGCCTTGCCCGGGAAGATATAATTGTAGAGCTTTGAGAAGTTCTTGTTGACGTCGTTGAAAGTGCTCATGAAGACCTGAAGCTTCTTCGAGTCTATCTCCTCTATCATGCGTATAACAGCCTGCCTCTCTGTCTCCAGCGTATTCGACTTAATCAGGGCCTCGTCAACGCCCTTCTTCTTCTCGTCGTATATCTCAGGCGCCTTCATGTTCACGGTGCCAAGGTCGTTGAGCTTTGATTCAAGCACATCCTTCTCCCTGGACATTATGTCAGCATCGCCCTTGACAGCCTTGATCCCTTCGCCGAATGCGGCAAGTTCAGCGCTTATGTCGCTTATCCTCGTCTCGGCCTGGCTCCTCTTGACCTTTATGTCGCTAAGCTGCCTGTCGACCTCGTTGAGCTGTGCCTGTATCCTTCCGTTGTCTTCCCTGAGCCTCTCGACCTCGTCATTTATCTTGCCAAGCCTCTCCATTGACTTCTTGCTCAGTTCGCCGCTGTTCTTGATCTTGAATTCTAGCTCCTTCCTCTCCTTCTCAAGAAGCTCTATCCTCTTTGACTTCTCCTTCACCGAGAGGTTGGTGTCCTTTGCATGCTTGCGCTTGTCCTGCGCCTGTTTCTCAAGCTCCTGCTTCCGTGCTTCTAGTATCTCAGCTTCCTTTCTGGTCTCCGCCACTTTTATCTTAAGGTCCTCCGCCTCCTTCCTTGCCTTTTCCCTCTTCTCCCTTTCGGCCTTGCTAAGCCCGTGCTTTGCCATCTCCTTGGTCGCTTCCACTGCCTCGTTGTACAGCGCCATCTGGCGTTCCCTTGCCACTGCCAGTTCCTTTTCACTTGCCGAGTGGGATTTAACTCCTGAAGTGGAGCGTGCTTCCAGATCAGCCAGCCTGGACTTCATTTCATCAATTACCGAAGTGGAGCCGGAGACAAGCTTCCTTGCGTTTGCAACCTCCGACTCCATTCTGGATATGTCCTTGGATTGTGTCTCTAGCTTCATCTCTGCCGAAGCCTGGGCCTTTCTAGACTCGAATGCATATTCCTCTGCAGATGCCCGCGACTGCTGCAGTTTTTCCTTCTTCTCTGTTGCCTCTTTTATCTGCGATTCCACCGAGGCGAGCGAGATCCTCCTTTTCACATGGCCGCCGGAGAGGGTGCCAGACTGCTCTATCAGTTCTCCGTCAAGGGTGACATACCTGTGTTTTCCTATCCCTACCTTCTTCGCCTCATCAGCTCCTGATACCAGGTATGAATTGTTGAATATGTACCTGAAGACCTTCTCGAATTTCTTCTCATACTTTACCCTCTGTAGCACGGCAGTTAGCCCCTTCTCTTCTCCTTTTTGCTCCTCAACCCTTATCTCCTTGATCGGTATGAACGTGGCACGGCCCAGTTCGTTCTTTTTCAGGTACGTTATGATCTTGTCAGCGGTCTCCATAGAGTCGGTCACGAAGTAATCGAACCTGCCTCCAGCTGCAGCCTCAACAGCGAGCGCATCCTGCGTCCCGTAATTGCACAGTGAGGATGCGCTGCCGTAGAAACCGTCCGAATCGCTGAATTTGCCCGAGAGCTTCTCGGCAATGCCGCTGCCTTTTGAGGATATGTGGCTCCGCTGCTCCTTTAGCTCTATCAGCCTCTCGTCGATTGCGGCGAGCTCCTTCTCAGCGGTTACACGCTCTGTTTCACCCCTCTTTGCCGAATCCGATGCCTTCTTTACCGAGTCCTTCAGGGCGTCGAGCTCCTTCCTGGCCTTTGCAATAGCGTCCTCGCCGGCCTTTACAGCCGTCTTTCCCGACTCCCATGCCTTCTCCCGCTCCTCTATCGACTCCTTTAGCGAGTGCGCTTCTGTATCGATCTTGTGCAATGACGATTGACTTTCCGAGACCTTCTTCTCAAGACTCTGTATCAGCGCTGCGACCTCTTCCATCTCCTTCTCCTTGCTGGAAGTGCTCTCCGTGGGCCCTGCCACTCCGACCTCCTTCTCCAGCGCGCCTATCCGCACCTGCAGCTCAAGGACCAGTTTTTCTCCTGACTCAAGCTTCTCCTTTATCCTTGCGAGCTCCTTCTCAGCGTCATCTGTGAATGAGCCTATCTCTATGAGCGAGCTCTTGTGGCTGCTTATCTCAGCTTCAAGGGTCGCTATCTCCTTGTTAACAATGTCGTATCTCGAGTTGGTCTCGCTCATTGAGGAGCTGCTTGTGCCTATGTTGTGCGTGAGGTGCTCCCTCTCC
>JASHTL010000091.1 GCA_030040595.1 Microcaldota archaeon | reverse complement strand
ACAAACGCGCATGCGCGCGTTGAACTAGTTGATGTAAGGGAGGCAAAGCTCTTCCCGTTTCCCCCGTTTGACCTGACTTCGCTTCAGCTTGAGGCCAGCAGAACGCTGGGCCTCGACCCATCCAAGACGCTTGAACTCGCGCAAACGCTCTACGAGCGCTCTTACATTTCATATCCGCGAACCTCATCCCAAAAATTGCCATACTCGCTGAACCTGCCAAGGATAATAAGCCAGCTCGCGAAGACTGACGCGTACAAGGCGCTGGCCGAGCGCCTTGTCAACGAAAAGAGGTTCAGGCCTGCGGAGGGCGCAAAGGAGGACGAGGCCCATCCCGCGATATACCCGACTGGAGAGGCGCCGAAGAAGCTTGCGCCTGAGGAGGAGAAGGTCTACGACCTTATAACGAAGAGATTCCTAGCATGCTTTGCGGATTACGCGGCAATAGAGAACTCGAAAATACTGCTCGAGGCCAGCGGAGAGGAGTACTCCGCAGACGGAAGCTCGGTGAAGAGAAAGGGCTGGCTGGAGTTCTACGGATATTACAAGCCAAAGGAAGCTACGCTCCCGGATATGGCCATAGGCGCGGCGGTGAACCCGGAGAAGATATACTCGAAGAAAGGGGTCACTGAACCGCCTAAGAGATACTCAAAGGCAAGCCTGATCGCGCTGCTCGAGAAGAAGAACCTCGGCACGAAGGCAACAAGGTCGGAGATAATAGACACGCTCTTCAGGCGCGAGTACGTCAAGGGTTCAAGGCTCGAGGTGACCGGCCTTGGCATGAGCGTCTATTCCGCGCTGGACAGGTACTGCGGCGAGATACTCGACGAGGAGATGACAAGGACGCTTGAATCGGACATGGAGAACATAACCAAGGGCACTGCAAGCGAGGAGAAGGTGATAACGGAAGGCCAGGATATAATAAAGAAGATAATTGGCGACTTCAAGAAGAACGAGAAGGGCATAGGCGAGGAGCTCTCGAAGGGCATGAAGGAGTCTATCGTGGCGAGCTCGCTCGGCACATGCCTGAAAGACGGCGGCATGCTTGTAATAAAGAGGTCTGGCGCAGGAAAGAACTTTGTGGGGTGCAGCAACTGGCCTAGCTGCGACAATACGTATCCGCTGCCCCAAGGCGCCGCGATAGTGCCGACCGGGAAGGTCTGCGAACAGTGCCACACTCCGTTTGTCAAGGTATTCAGACGTGGCAAGAGGCCGTTCCAGATGGATCTTGATCCTAACTGCCCGACGAAGAAGGACTGGGCAAAACCCCAGCAGACATCGCCGCAGCCTCCTGCAGCGCCGCAACCCGCAACAGCGCCGCAGCTCCAGGCAGTTGCCTCTGCACAGACACAGGCAAAGGCTCCTCCAAAGGCAGAGAAAAAGGAAGCGGGATCCGGCGCCACGGTTCTGGCCGTAGAGGCCCCCAAGCCTGCAAAGAAGGCAAGGAAGAAGAACGCAAAGACGGCAAAGGCAAAGAAGTCCAAGTGAGCCGTTTACCATCTGGATTAAATAGCAGAAAAGCCCATATGGTGTCATGATCCATGACGCCATCCTTTACAACAAACTCGGAGAAGGCAGGGTAGAGTGCGTAGCCTGCGCCAGGCGCTGCAAGATTCCTTCAGGATCGCACGGATTCTGTTTCGTAAGGAAGAATGTGGAAGGAAAGCTGAAGCTCGCAACCTACGGGACCGTCAACGCGATGCAAGTGGACCCTATAGAGAAGAAGCCGTTCAACCACTTCTACCCGGGCACGTATGTATTCGGAATAGGCACATCATCATGCAACTGGGGCTGCCAGTTCTGCCAGAACCATAACATCTCCAAGGAGAGGGAGATAACGGGTATGGACATATCCGCAGAGGAGATAATCGACCTTGCCATAAGGGAGAAGACGCAGGGCATGGCGTTCACCTACAACGAGCCAACGATATTCATGGAATACGCCCTTGACGTGGCGAAGCTGGCGCACAGGAGAGGCCTCTACACGGTCTTCGTAACGAACGGATACATGACTCCTGAGGCTGTCTCTGAGATGAAAGGCCACATTGATGCCGCAGTCGTCGATTTCAAAGGCAACGGCGAGGAGAAGTTCTCGAACAAGTACGAGGTTGTTCAGTCATGCGAGCCCATAAAGGAGGCGATGCTCGCAATGAAGAGCGCCGGAATACACACGGAGATGACAGACTTAATAATCCCAAAAGCCGGAGAATCGCTGGAAGCGTGCGACTCGCTTACAAGATGGATAAGTGAGAACCTTGGTCCAGATGCGCCGATACAGTTCACGGCGTTCCATCCTGACTACAAGATGCTGGATTATCCTGCTACCTCTTACGAGGTCCTGAAGAAACACTACGATGTTGCAAGAAGGAACGGCCTGAACTACGTCTACATAGGCAACGTTCCCGGAAACAAGTACGAGAATACGTACTGCCCGGGCTGCGGAAAGCGGGTCATAGAAAGGGAGGGTCTCTACCTGAAGGGGCATTCCCTCGACGAGAGGAACAGGTGCGGCAGCTGCGGGTACCAGATACCCGTCACCGGAACGTTTGCCAGGCATATAAAGTACAGAAGCATCGAATCCATATACTGATTGCATGACTGGGAAAAACAGCGGCTGCGAGGATACCAGGAAGGCAGACATAGGAAAGAAGGAATTGTCGGATACGTGCGACGAATGCAAGAGGGAAGGCCTGCATTATGTTTCATTGAGGATCTGCCTCTCCTGCGGCAATGTGGGATGCTGCGACTCATCGCCCGGCAAGCATGCGACAAAGCACTTCAAGCAGAGCAAGCATCCTGTGATAGCCGAGTTCCCGGGCAGGCGATGGATGTGGTGCTATGCACATGGGGCATATGGATATTAGCTGGCAAGGCAATATAGGACATACTATACGTATTTATACCTTTCATGACTAATATCAATGGTGATCGAATGGCCGCAAAGAATACAATGAAGGCTGCAAGGATCTATGAGTACGGAGACTCTGGAGTGTTCAGGTATGAGGATGCAGAGAAGCCTGTTCCCGGGCCTGGAGAACTTCTCGTCAAGGTTGCATATTCAAGCGTCAATCCTTTTGACTGGAAGGTAAGGTCGGGGTACATGAAAGAGAACATGCCTCTAAAGCTTCCTGCAATACTCGGGATAGACACATCAGGAACCATCGAAGCGGTGGGAAGCAATGCCAAGCGTTTCAAGGTTGGCGACAAGGTCTTTGGCAGGGCGAGCTTTGCGAATAAAGGGGGAAGCTATGCCGAGTACATAGTCGTGGGGGAAGACCAGATGGCCGCTGTTCCAAACGGGGTCTCGCTACAGGACGCAGCAGGAATCCCTGTTGCGGCTGGAACTGCAAGCGCCTTCCTTGACCTTGCGGGGCTCAAGAAAGGGCAGAGAATACTGATAACAGGGGCATCTGGCGGGGTAGGGCTGTTCGCCGTGCAGTTAGCCAAGGCCCGCGGCGCGTACGTGATTGGCACGTCCTCAAGCGAGAACTTCAGGCTCCTTAAGTCGCTCGGCGCCGACGAGACTATAGATTACAGGAACGAAGACTTCAGCTCTAAGGTCAGGGACCTTGACGTAGTACTAGACACGGTCGGAGGCGAGACGTTCGAGAAGGCCCACAAGGTGCTCAGGAAAGGAGGCACCCTCGTTACCACCGCGGCGCGACCTGACGACGCGCTCGCCAAGAAGTACGGCATAAGCGTGAAGTCGCAGAGCGCAGGATCGGACCCGAAAAGGCTTGAGGAGATAGCCCAGATGGTTGCGCAGAAGAAGGTCAAGGTAATCGTTGCGAAGGTATTCCCGCTCTCTGAAATAAAGGCTGCCCATGAGATGAGCGAAGGCAGGCATGCCAACGGCAAGATACTGCTGAAGGTGGCCTGACAGGCAGCTATATAAGCTTGTCCGGGCATTATAATAATGTCAAACGGCCAGAGGAACAGGGAAACGCCCGTAACCATTTCGAACACGGAAGCTAAGCCTGTTCACGATGTGAAATACTGCCCCTTGGGGTGGGAAAGCGCATTGCTGTTTGGCACTTTTAACAACCCAGCCCAGGCTCCGCCGCATCCTACTTCTTCCTGACGTATAGCTCCTCCATTGCCGAGAGCATTATCGGCGTATATCTGTTCTGCGGAAGCTTGGACTTGTACCTCTCAATCGCCCTTTTCGCCAGTTGCCCGTACTTCTCAGCTTCCTTCTGCGCATACTCTATGCCCTTGTACTTGTCCACCGTCTCAGCAAGGAATCTTATCTCGTCCTCGCTCTTCTCGTGCCTTCTCTTTGCATAGATCTTGTCTATCCTGTCCTTCTCCTCCTTGTTGGCCTTCTGGTACGTATGTAGCATGATCAGCGTAAGCTTCCCCTCGTACAGGTCTCCGTATCTTCTCTTGCCGAAAGACTTCTCGTCAGCAGTCATGTCAAGTATGTCGTCAACGAGCTGGAAGGCTATGCCAGCCGGTTTTCCTATCTCCTTAAGCATTTCAAGGTCAGATCCGGTCCTGCCTGCAACCAGCGCTCCAATCTGCATGGGCCCGTATACGGTATAATAGCACGTCTTGCTCTCGATTATCCTCCTGTACATCTCCTCCGTGGCGCTCCTCATCTCGTGCGTGCGCATGAAGTTTATGTCAAGGTACTGGCCTTCGACAGTGTACTGCAGCATGTCATAGAACTTGTCGAATATAAGAGATCCTCCGTCGATGCCTTTCTTTACTATGTAATCCTCGAGTATCTTCCACATCGCTATGTGCGCCGCGTCGCCGGCATTCAGCGCTATCTCTGGCCCGTAGAGCCTGTGCAGTGCAGGCTTGCCCCTTCTCATCTCCGAATCGTCCTCTATGTCGTCGTGTATCAGTATCCAATCCTCAGATATCTGCATCGCCGCAGCAGGCAGCATCAGGTCGCTCCTCTTAGCCTCGAACATCTCCCCGCAGAGCATTAACAGGCCCGGTCTCCTGTAGCTTCCCATCCTCTCGCTGTAATCCCTGACGGCCTTGTAGTGTTCGTCAGGCTCCTTCAGGGGCAGGTACTTCATTATCTCGGAATATACTGCAGCGCGGTTTGCCTCTATGTATTCCTTGAAATTCATGCAGGATCGCTTTTACCTATCTTTCGATAAGGATATAAAATAAGCGCAGTGTTCGTTGATTGGACATTCTGCGCACAATGGCCTTGGCCTGCAATACCGCTTGCCGAGCTCCACCAGCTGCGCATGAAAGTCCTTGTACAGCTTTATGCTGGCTGGTATCGAGTCGGAAATAAGCCCGGCCAGCCGGTCGTAATCCATGTCCTCCTCAACTCCGTAGACCCTGCCAGTTATCCTTCGCGTATACGCATCAACGACGAAGACCCTCTTTTCAGCCGCATAGAGCATTATCGAATCGGCCGTTTCCTTCCCTACTCCGTTGAGTCCGAGCAGTTCCTTTCTCAGAGTCGCCCTGTCCCGGCCTAAAAAACTGTCGAGATTAGCATAATCTGAAAATATATACGCGCACAGTGCCTTGAGCCTTCTGGCTTTCTGGCGGTAGAAACCGCTCGGCCTTATCAGCCTCTGCAGTCTTGCCAACCCCATTCCGCTTATCTTCCTGAGATCGATCGAATTATCTTTTCTCAGATTTTCAAGCGCCTTCTCAACGTTTTTCCATGATGTCTGCTGCGTCAGTATCGCTCCTATTATTATCTCGTCCCTGGTATCTCCAGGCCACCAGTCAAGATATCCGAACTGCTTTCTAAGGCGTCTATACAATTCGTAATAAGTGATCGGCAACTGCACATCTCTTGCGTTTGCCGGTACCCTTCTGACCATCTGTCCACCCGGTCTGCTGAATACATGCGCTAGACTTTTATCTCGCCGCGCTTTATCTTGGCGATGACCTCGGTTGCTGGAATTCCCTCGCACGTTACGTTCATGCTCTTGCATGTTCCCAGCACCTGGTTCACCTTCGACTGCAGCGAATTCCCGTAGAGCGACATCTCCTTCGCCTTGGCCACCTTCTTGACCTGCTCCAGCGTTATGTTCCCTGCCACTTCCTCCTTAGTCTTGGAGCCTTTCTGGAGTCCCAGCTCCTTGAGTATCAGCGCACTCGTAGGAGGCGCGCCGATCTCTACCTTGAAGCTCTTCGTGACCGTGTCTACTATAACCTTGACAGGCACCTTTATGCCCTCGTACGCTCCTGTCTTCGAGTTGATCTCGCCTATTATGCTGTTCACGTTGACTCCAAGCGGCCCAAGGGCCGGCCCGAACGGAGGACCTCCGGTTGCTTTTCCTCCCTCTATCAATCCGTTTATTACTACTTCTGCCATATCAAACAGCCTCTGCCTTCTCTATAACCCTCGCCATGTTCGACTTCGTTGTTACCGGTATCGGCACTGCGACGTCCATAAGCTCGACGGTTATCTCCTCCTTCGCCGAGTCGATCTTTATGACCTTGGCCTTGTAGCCCTTGAACGGGCCTGCAAGGAACTCCACAACGTCATTGACCCCTATCTCCTGCGTATGCTTCTTTGTGGCGAGCATCTTGTCCAGCTCCTCCTCGCTCAGCGGCGTAGGGAGGACGCCCTTGACATGCGGCTCGTTCATAACCAGCTCACGGCACGCAAGCTCGTTCTCCGCCTCCACTATGAGGTAGCCGCGCATTCCTTCAAGGAGCACTATGCCGTAGACACCGCTTGCCCCTTTCTGGATCTTGTTCTCGAGTATGTCTGCAGTTATCTTCTCCTGGCTCGACGTTACCCTTACTACGAAGTACAACCAACCACGCTATTCCTTTTTAGTCTTTGGGCGCCAATTCATTCCCATGATCGGCATCAGGTCGAGAAAGAAAGACGCTGAGGCGACCAGGGCTTACCTTAAAGCGCACAAGCTAATGGATAATCAACACATAGTTGTTAGGGGAAGCTCTTTTATATACTTTCCTGTCACGCGCATTGACGACAAGGCATTGCGCAGGTTGAAAGAACTCGGCGCGACAAAGGTGGAGATGCAGTTCAAAGCATCGGAAAAGCGCAGCGGATACCGTGAGGCGCTGCTTAAAGAGCTCGGCAAGCCTGATTACGACAATACAATAAAAAGCTACGACCTGGTCGGCGACACTGCGATAGTGGATGCGGACAGGAAGAGTGCCGTGAAGCTTGCGAAGGCCATAATGTCAGTTAACAGGAACGTGAAGCGTGTCATACGCAAGGCAGGCGCCGTGACAGGAAGGTACAGGACAAGGGAGTTCAGCCATGTTGCCGGAGAGCGCGGATACGTTGTAAGGTACAGGGAGAACGGGATAACGCTGGAGCTCGACATACGTAAGTCTTTCTTCTCGCCACGCCTCGCCTACGAGAGGAAGAGGATATCCGGGCTGGTCCGCGACAAGGAGAATGTCATAGTGATGTTCGCAGGGGTGGGGCCCTACGCCATCCTTATCGCTAAGGAGCACCCAGGATGTAAGGTAATCGCCATGGAGCTGAACAGGAACGCGTACAATTACCTTGTTGAGAATGTTCGCCTTAACAGGCTCAGCAACGTGATTCCGGTCCTGGGGGACGTGAGGAAGACAAGTACAGGGTACAGGCAATTCGCAGACAGGATAGTGATGCCCCTGCCAAAGGACGGATACGGGTTCGTGGGCGCGGCAGTGAGTATGGCAAAACCCCATTGCACCATACATTACTATGCCTTCGCAAATTCTAAGGATCCTTACTCTCACAATACCCGTTCGATAGGGCGCCTACTGGCCAAGTTCGGCAAGAAAGCCAGGTTCATCGGCATGCGCATAGTGCGCACCTATTCCAGTACAGAGGTGGAAATCGCATTGGACTTCGTGGTCTCGTGAGAACCCTGCCCAAACCTGCTCACTGTCCGTATACGGCCCCTCTGCAAACGTATATATAATTTTCAGTCAAGGTAAAAAGCGGTCCGGATATGCCTTGGAAACGTGGTCAGTCGGCAATAGAATTCATAACCACATACTCTTGGTCCCTGCTCATAATAATAGTCTTCCTAGTTGTAATCTCGCTGTTCATCTTCTCCCAGAGCTCTACCACATATACGCCTTCATCGTGCTACATAACTTCTACCCTGCCCTGTTCCGCCCTGCTCTTCGCTTCGAACAGCGTCGGCTCTGTAGTGATACTGTCATTCACGAACAACCTGGGTACCACGATGTACTTCCCGTCAAACACATTCACACCTGCGGTGTCAACGTCTACCAACAACAAGTTCGTAGGGTCGTGCTATCCTGCCAATGCGCCCTCCGGATCCCAGGTGGTCTGCACCGCCACTGAGACGGGATACAGCGTAAGCACCGGATCCGAGGTCAACTTTCCGTTTGGCATAAGGTACGAGCTCTGCTCTCCTACATGCTCCAGCGCCGTTTACAACACAACTGGCACTGGCACAGCTTACTCATCACAGGTGCAGTCTGTACTCGTGCCAGTTACGGTTATTACATCCACCGCCACCGGAAGCGTAGCGGTTGACGGAGTAGACTATCCAAACGGCGCTACACTCGAATTGGCATCTGGTGTGAGATACTCTCTTGGAGCAGGTCCGGCTCTTGGCTATACGTTCAATAGTTGGGTTCCATCAGGAAATGTGGTTCTGGGAAGCAACAGCGTTGCATCAACCACCATATCCGCAACGTCGACAGGCACAGTGACACTGGAATACAGGGTGCAGACCACCTTCTATGTCCCAACCCCGACCGCAAGTCCAAGCTCTGTATCTCAGGGCTCAACCTCGACAATCTCAGACTCAGGTGCCGAAGGGGGCACAACGCCATATACGTATCAGTGGATCGCGACAATACCTGGCAACTCGGTCTTCACATCATCGAACGGAAACACCCTCTGCGGCAGCACAGCCCACGGCTCAATCACATGCACATTCGCAACGAACACCATGACAACTACGGGGACGTACCAGTTCGAGCTCCAGGCTACGGACTCGGGGTCCAATGCAGTCACCCTTGACTCTGCACCAGTAACAGTGACTGTCAGCACCCCTCCAGCAACAGTGACGCTCTCCTTTTCCAACGGCAATTCAATATCCCAGTACACTTCGGATGTTGCGAACGGATTCACTTCCATAGCTGGTCACACTGTGGAAATAGAATACTGTTACGGCAGCACGACCTGCACTCCTTCAACAATCTTCGCGACTGGTACAACCTCAGCAACGAACAACCTGGACAACCTCGGAGCAGGCAACTATGTCTTTGAGGCCTACGATGTCAACTCAAACGTATACTCCGCTACAAACGTCGTTTCCATAACACCATCATCCGAATGCGAGAACATACTATATAGCAGCCTAAACGGTATCGTATTAAATACGGTTACAATAAGCTATACGCTTTACGGCGGCGGCGGCGGCGGCTCGGAGGGCCAGAACTATGGAAACGGCACAAGTGCTGTTGCTGCAACTGGATCGTTCACTATTTCTTCAGGCAACGTCATCTCAGTCTTCGTAGGCGGAGGCGGCGGCGGAGGCGGATACGGTGAATCCGGCGGCGGCGGCGGCGGAGGCAGTGGATACTACGGCGGAGGCGGAGGCACAAGCGGAGGCAGCGGTTGCGATAGTAGCGGCGGCGGCGGCGCTGGAAGCACTGCAATACTTAGCAATAACGTGCTGATATCTGGTGCAATCTCAGATGGAGGAAATGGCGGTGATTATTCTGCAAACTGTGCCGGGGCCGAAGGAGGCAGCACTTCCGGAGGCACATGCGGTGAGAGCAGCGAATGCTCCGGCAATGGCGGTTATGATGGTGGATACCTTTCTGGCGGCTCAGGAGGCGATCCCAGTAGCGAGGGAGGAGCCGGCGGATCCCAAGCCAGTGGCGGTGCAGGATATGCGACTGGCGGCGGCGGCGGCGGATACGGCGGCGGTGGCGGTGGCGGCGCAGCAGCAGATGATGATGGTGGCGCGGGTGGCAGTAGCGGCGGCACTGGATCTTCAGGAACAGATGGCGCTGGCGGCGGTCCTGGGAGTAGCCTCAGTAGAGCAGGTGTAGGGGGTGCCGGAGTCAGCGGTTATGGTGAAGCTGCTGGTGGATCCGGTGGAGCGGCTGAGCTTTCATGGTCGAGAGTCGGCAGTTCATGTAATCTCATAGGATTACCTCTTCAAGTATATAGCCCAACCCCTGCAACTAACGCAATATATCAAACGCAGAATGCATACATAACCGATGCAGGCGCATACAGCGGAACCTCGCCATACACATACCAATGGCTCGCTGAGGCGCCTTCCCAGTCAAGTTTCACTGCTTCAGAGGCAAATACGCTATTGGGCACAGGAACCTCAAACGGTATGGCACAATCAAATAATGCAATATTCGTCACATCGACATCAACTGTCATCGGCAGTTATCTATTCAAGCTGCAGGCCACGGATTCGGAGAGCCCTGCAGCAACTGCCAATTCTGCCACCAGCACCATAACCGTTACTTCTCCAATAACACTCACGTTCTCCAATGGCAATTCAATACCTGAAGGCACGTCAGACAACGCAATAGGCACCACGGCCATAACAGGCGACACTGTGGAGATCGAATCATGCAACGGCCTCTCCTGCACCCCAACCAACATCCTCGCAACCGAGCCAAACACGGCGTCATACAACATCGACGGCCTCTCCCCAGGCAACTACGTTTTCAGCGCATACGATGCTAACGCAGGCATATACTCGACAAACACACAGGTCGTAGTCACTGCGGCATCCGTTACGCTAACATTCACAAACGGCAATTCTATAACTCTTGGATCGGCAGACAACGCTATAGGCACCACATCCAAGACTGGCGACACCGTGGAGATCGAATCATGCAACGGCCTCAGTTGCGGCACGCCGAACAATGTCCTCGCCACAGGAACCACTACAGCAACATACAACATCAACGGCCTTGCAGTAGGAAATTACATCTTCGACGCCTGCGACACAACCGCGTCTGTCTGCTCAGCAACCAATGTTGTGGTGGTAGGGATGGCAATAGTGACACTCTCCTTCTCAAACAGCAACTCTATACCGCTTGGAACCTCAGACACCCTCAACGGGCTCACATCAGGATCAGGCGACACTATAAAAATCGAATCATGCAACGGCCTCAGTTGCGGCACGCCGAACAATGTCCTCGCCACAGGAACCACAACAGCAACATTCAACCTTGACAACCTTGCAGTGGGCAACTATATCTTCGACGCCTGCGACACTACTGCCTCTATCTGCTCTGCAACCAATGCCGTAAATGTATATACACAGACATTTACTTATGGAGGCGCCAATGAATGTGAGAGTTGCGACTCTGTGACTGCCAACTCGGGCTATTCCCTATATCTATGCGCGGAAGGCAACTGGGAGCCTAACTCAGAGGAGTCGCCATCGTTCACTATCGACGAAGCCTATGCGGATGACTATTCAGCTGTTGGCCATCAATCCTCAAGCACCTGCACGGTTCCGGACTCCTCAACTGAGTCAATGGGCATCCTTGGCGTTGAAGGCTATACTTCGTATGCTGTGGTGAACACTCTGGAAGAAGACGCATCCAGTGCAACGATAGGTTATTCAACTAACGGTGCCAATACTATTTTCATAAGCGGCGCCTGCGCTGACTATGCATGCACTTCCATGTCAATTCCTTCGGGCTGCTCCCAGCCGGTAGCTGAAGGCACGTCAGGCAGCTATGGCAGCGCATATGTAGATGTATGTCCTTCGCAATCCTCGGGAAGTTACAGTGTTACACTCACATGCACCTCTGGCGACGACTGTTACGATGCTTTTGCTGTTTATACATTCTTAACTGGACCGCCACCTACTACAGTATCGCTCACTTTCTCCAACGGCAATTACATTGGCCAGGGCACCTCCGATATAGCGAATGGGCTTACATCAGCATCAGGCGACACTATAAAAATCGAATCATGCAATGGTCTCAGTTGCGGCACGCCGAACAATGTCCTCGCCACAGGAACCACTACAGCAACATACAACATCAACGGCCTTGCAGTAGGAAATTACATCTTCGACGCCTGCGACAC
>JASHTL010000090.1 GCA_030040595.1 Microcaldota archaeon | reverse complement strand
GGTCATGCCCGAGCTTCTCCAACTCGGTAGAAAGCTCCTTAATCATCGTCACCACAAACGCGCAGACTATAACAAACAGCGGTTGTGAGAACAATTTCGGCGGGATCATAACCTATGCAAATACCATAACCAAGACTCCAACGGTGCCCTTCCTAGGGTATCCAAGCAGCGTAAACCTCTATTCCCTCTTCCCCTACGGAGAGAGCGTCTTGCTCTACGGCCCCGCACTCGGTGCATTCAACATAGAGCCTTTGATAAATTCTCTCTACAAAAACTATTATTTCGCATCAGCATCCTCTGCATCATACATCCAGAGGGCCAACGGCCAGCTAGATGACCTCTCGCCTCAGGGAATCTTCACTTTTGCAGGGGTAAGCAGACAGGTGGCATTATTCAACGGAGCAAGTTCATATATACAGATACCCGATACACAGCAGACACAATCAAGCGCCGCAACAGTATCCGGCTGGGTCTACTATGCAGGACCTCAATACACCGGCTCGGGCCTTAACTGGCTTGCGACAAAACAAGGTGCATGGAGTCTCGGTGCCTGCAACAACGGCCAGTACAACGCTCTCACCGTCTGCTACTATGATTACAAGACAAGCCAGCTTTATGAATCCTCATATGTTCTCTCCCCTGACACGTGGTATATGCTTACTGCAACAATGCCTGGAACAGGCACCCAGACAGTGTACGTCAATGGCGTCAATGTCCTAACAGACCCATCAGGAGTATCAACTCAGAGTTTCGGTATAGAGATAGGCTCGGGAAACGTTATTGGCCCGTATCTGAACGGCTCTGCATCCAATATACAACTGTACAATAATAGCCTCAATCCTGCCCAGATTGCCACCCTTTACCAAAGGGGCATAGAAGGCATTCCGCTAAGCAACTCGGGCCTCGTAGGCTGGTGGACGCTCAACGGCAACGCAGAAGACAACAGCGGTGTTTCCTCCAACCAGAATGGCACCAATGTCGGAGTTAACTATGAGCTGATGCCTGAAGGCGGTTATACCTCCGGTTTCGCAAACTTCAACGGTCAGACCTCAATAATAAACGTAAGCCTTCTTAACGCGCCTATTACTAAAGGCATTACTATAACTGGTTGGGTAAACTATGTAGGACCCCAATATGGAAACATCCAAGATCTAAATCTGATGTTGGGCAAGTACAGCAGTTTCGACGTCGGCGTCTGCGGTACGAACCTTGTGGTCTGTTTCAATTCTTTCGGGAACTTCAATAATGCGGACTTTGTAACCTCATCAAACTCTCTCACCCCTGGGAAATGGTACTTCCTTGCTATGGAAGTCACTTCCGGAGGCACAGAGACTGCTTATCTCAATGCCACGCAGGTGCTTAGTCAGAATCTGCACAGCATATCTGGCAGCGGAATTCTCGGCATAGGCGGCTATCCCGGTCAGGGTCTCCCGATTAACGGCTCAATAGACGACTTGCAATTCTACAACTCGACGCTTTCCACGGGCCAGCTCAAGCAATTGTACAAGGAAGGGATGACAGGAGAACCGCTTGCAAGCACCAATACGATCGGATGGTTTCCCTTTGACGGAGATGCGGAAGACCTTATGGGGCCTGCGGTAATCTCATTTGATAACATAACCTACGGTAGCTATGTCCGATCCCCTCTTGATAGCATTGCAGGCATGGACTACCAGGATGAGTTCCCGCTCCCCGGAATCTTCTCATGCACGAGCCTTCTCAGCTGCTACAATACCTCCCAGCCAGGAGTCTTTGTAGGGATTAATCCTGAAATAGAGGAAAATAGCAGCATGGTCGGATTGTTCAATGGCAAAGGAAACATAACAATTCCCTATGGTCCGCAGTTTACCGGTTCGGCATACACCGTCTCCGCATGGGTGGACTTCAGAGGCGCAAACGCGATATCCATAGGCAGCATGGACAGCTTCTTCTCAGGCCCCGGGGTATCAATCGGCTATTACAAGAACGGTGCATCAACGTACACCCCATGCTACTACGACAGCACTGGCGCGGGCTCCTGCTCTACTGCCATAAATGATGGGAGCGTTACACCAGGCAAGTGGTACCTTATCACACTCGTAGTCTCGGGAAGCGGCACAGCCAAGGTCTATGTGGATGGGAATGATATCTTCCCTTCTGGGAGCTACACCGTTTCTCCGAATTCATACACTCCATCATACTCGCTGAGGATAGGCGGAAATGCCTTCTCGCCGATCCATCAAATGAATGGCTCGATATCAAACGTTCAATATTACGGCTATGCGCTTACACAAACTCAGATAAACCAGCTCTATCTGGAAGGCCTTGCCTCCACCCCGTTGTCTGGCGACCTCGGCTGGTGGCCGCTGAATGGCAATGCAGACAACTACGCAGGCAACTATCTTGACGGCGTGCCTATGAACGTGACATATGAGTATTCCGGCTCAGTCAACTCGAGCAGCACGCAGAACATCTGGGCTGCAATAGGCCTGGTGACATATCCGAAATGAGGCCTTCCATGCCCGATGTTCTACCCGAATGGCTTACAATAAGGGCTGGTTCAAACGCAAAATACGATGAAGTCAAGTCAATGATAAACGAGTTGGGCCTCCATTCCGTCTGCACTGAGGCACGCTGCCCCAACATAAACGAGTGCTGGAACAGCGGCACGGCCACATTCATGGTACTTGGCAGCCTTTGCACAAGGGGCTGCAGGTTCTGCGCAGTCTCCAAGAAGGCCAGCGGTCAGGGCATCGACACGGAAGAACCAAAGAAGCTTGCAAGCGTGATAAAGAAGTGGAAGCTGGACTACGTTGTAATAACCTCAGTATGCAGGGACGACCTTGACGACCAGGGATCTGCACATTTTGCAAGATGTGTTGAGGAGGTAAGAAGGGAGAACCCAAACACGCTGATCGAGCTTCTGATCCCGGACTTCAGGGGTGATTCTGATTGCCTTGCAAGGATCGTCGCCTCAAAGCCTGATGTCGTAGGGCATAATGTGGAGACTGTAGAAAGGCTTACTCCTGCCGTAAGGGATAGACGGGCATCATATATCCAATCGTTAAACCTGCTTAAGAAGATAAAAGAGGCTGATCCCTCGATCTATACAAAATCCGCCATGATGTTGGGAATGGGAGAAACGCATGACGAGATAATGAGATCTATGTACGACCTTAGAAATTCAGGCGTCGACTTTCTCGCCCTGGGCCAATATCTCAGGCCCAGCCCAGGTCATGTCGGGGTGAAGGAATTTGTAAAGCCCGAGACATTTGACCACCTAAGAACCACGGCTCTAGGCATGGGGTTCTTGTACGTCGCTGCAGGGCCTTTTGTAAGAAGCTCGTACAAGGCTGGGGAGTACTTCATAAGAAGGATGGTCATCGAGAATAGGAATAGCCAATAATCATCTGCTGAAGTTCCATCTCCTTGTGCCATACACTCCTATCCTCAATTGCTCTGCTCTCTCCAGTTCCTCTGCGCTCCACATTCCGAATTCGTAGTCCTTGCCTTTTGTAAAGCCCTCGAGCAGCGCTGCGTAGAGCTGGTTCATAGAAAACTTTCCCAGAGAGGAAACGGAAGTCACCCTCTCCTCCACGCTCTTTATCATCTTGTCCGATATCTTCTCTTTGCTTACCTTGAGGACTGTGAACATCCTTCTAGCATCAAGCCTGTATAGCACCGTCCCATGCTGCAGGAGTATACCCTTCCTTCTTGTCTGCGCATTCCCGGAGATTTTCTTCCCATTTACAAGTATGTCATTTATCGGCGCAAATTCGGCATTTATTCCCAATGATCC
>JASHTL010000089.1 GCA_030040595.1 Microcaldota archaeon | reverse complement strand
CCCATTTGTAATGCCATCCCTCGGTGTGGGCCTTTTTCACCCTGCTTATGTACTCCCTGTTCCTTATCTCCTGCGCCTCTATGTCCTCCAGGTAAAAGGTGTCCTGGACGTCCCTCGCCGGATGATCCTGGGGCTGGAAGAGCGCGTCGAAGACCCAGAACGCCGAGTCGATGACCGGACCGGAGACCTCGACAAAGCCGTTGGATATGTACGATCTCCTGATATCATCTATGTTCTGCGCGAGCGGATGTTTCCTTGCGGCAAGTGTCTTTTCAACAGGCACGTTCACGTCATAGCTTTTGAACTTGGAACCTTTCCATGAGCCTCCGGATATCATGCTCTTCGTAAGCGCGCCTATGCCTTCATCTTCCGAGTCAACGTCAGCAGCGGTGCCTTTCTTTGTTATGCTCACACTCGCCAGGACATTCCTCTCCTTGATCTCTATTAGCCCTCTCTTCCTCAGTTCCCCGACCTCTGCAGAATTCGACTTAGAGAGCCTGCCGTACGAATGTGGATCTTTGGCCAGATCCTTTAGTACTTTCTCCTCGCCAAGGCCTTTCTCCGATGCAGTTATACCTTTCTCTCCAAGGAGTATTGATCCGTTCTTTATCGATACTAGGCCTTTCTGCTTTGCCCACTGGAAGCCGAGTCGCTCCTGCTGGTTCTTTAGGTTCCTTATCTCTATTGTGCCTTCCTTCAGGCGTGCTAGCAGCGTTGATTCGGGAAGCGCAGACATTGCGTACTCCTTGCCCTCGTTAGTCAGGAACGCCTCTGCTGACTGCTCCCGCTTCAGGTCCACGTACCCTTGCGCGCTCAGGTTTTCAAGCGCCCACAGTGCCTCGTCCCTGCCCATGCCGGTAGCGTCGATCAGCTCAGCGAGGTCGAGCTGCTTTCTCTTCCGCAGTGCGTCAAGGACCGATCTCTCGTATTTGTGCATGCCACACCTCATTCAGGCACAACGAACTTAAGGTAGACGTAGGCGATGAAGACTCCCAGGATCACCACGCCAAGAAGATAAATCAGCTGCCTGTCGTTCTTGTATATGCCGTTGAAGTATGAGAGCACCTCCTGCTGCGGCGACTGCTCCGTTATGTATGAGAAGCTGAAGCTGTTGAGCGGTTCCTGTGAGTACCATGAGAAGAGAGTCACGTTAGTATAGCTTCCGGTCGCAGATGCGGGGGGCAGGTCCGGGAGTGGGTATATCGAGACAAGCCTAGATCCTTTTGGTATGAGTATGTTGAACCGCTGCGACGGGCCGAGCTCCTGGCCGCTTGCCGTGTGCGCGAAGTTGAGCACCGAATCGTTGAACGTGTATAGGAACTGCCTGGGTGCTATCTCGTTGACAGTGGTCACGTTGTAGACGTAATAGCTAATGATCAGGTCTGCCGCGCCTCCCTGCGAGGTCAGTATTAGGGCGCTCGGGAGGAAAGTCACGTTGGATGCGCCGGTCCTCGTGTTCAGTATGTGCTCAGAGAGCAAAGGCGTGTTAAGGATACTCTGCCAGTCGCTTATGCTGTAGTTGTACGCTCCCCTGCTCGCCTCGTACTGGCTTATCGAGGAGTTGCTTATGAAGAGGCTGTACGTCTCGGTTATCCTTCCTCCGGTGCTTGCGTTTAGTATAAGAGTGGTATTGATGGCAGTTATGTTGTAGTATGCGGATGCAAGTGTGAGCGGAAGCATGGCTATTAGTGCAAATATGAGTGCGTAGCCTCTTCCAAGTCGCATGATATCTCTATCCTTTACTCTGCTGAATATAAGCATTTAAAGGTTGTGAGAACATTAGCCTCCATTCCCCAACATGCGTTTCGAACAAGAGAGATACATGAAGATTAGGGAGACGGTAGTAAAGTGGCTTGTTTGTGATCTCGGGAGTAAGGCTAAGTCTTGCGCGTGATTTTTGAGGCCTCTATGTAAAGCCTGCCGAGATCCTGATCTTCCTTGTCAATCCGGATTCCCGACTCTTTAAACATATCATTCAGAACCGGCCTCGAAAAGGTCACCGTTCTAAGCCCGTCTTGCGATATCATCACTCCGCCATCAAATCCGTCTGGAGTGACGGCTATGGAAAATGCGATAAAGTCTCCAGATACCCGCACAAGCTCCTTGAGCGCCGGGCGTGCGTCATTGCCAAGGATCGGCAGCGTGTCCATGCATATTACAGTATCAAATGAATTGTCCCTGAAGGGAAGTCTCACAGCGTCAGCAATAACGAAGCGATGCCCTGGAAAATTGTCCTTTGCCCCTTCTATCGCAGCTCTTGATACATCGATGCCTACATAGTTGCCTCCTACGCAAAACGATGCAAAATTGCTCAGTTTACCGCATCCCACATCGAGTATTTTCCTTGTTCCGTCTATGCGCTTCAGGTCTATCAGGGATAGGGCATAGCTGCTGTGGGGATCTCCGCCGATTTCGCCTCTCCATACGGCCTCCCAGAAACCCCTTGACCGGGAAGCCTCTGTGGAAACAGCTCCGGGTTGAACTGGAGGTCTTGAAATTCGTCCTTCCATAGCCATCAGCAAACAGGGCTATTACATTAGATTGGCGCTATTTAAAGATGCGCTCCGTTTTGTATCAATGATACACTTATATACCTTATAGCTGAATAGTATATCTGAAACAAGGCAAGGCTATTTACAGCTACAGAGATCTCTGAAAAGGTCGTATTTTATGGCTGCTGAACCGGGAAACAAATTACTCGCAGTTATACGTGTCCGCGGAAGGATAGGCGTGAGAAGGGACATCAATGAGACCCTGAGCAGGATGAATCTCAAGAGCCCGAACAACATGGTTCTCCTATCAGCGACAAAGACAAACCTTGGAATGATCAAGAAGTGCAACGACTTCGTCACATACGGCGAAGTGGACGGCGCGCTTATCGAGAAGGTGCTTCAGAAGAAGGGGCTGAAGGCGAGCAAGGAGGACCTTGCGGCAATAACGAACGGCAAGAAAGCTGCCAGAGAGGTAGTTGCGATGCCTATAAGGCTCCATCCTCCGACGCACGGCTACGAAGGCACAAAGGTCTCGTTCGGCAGGAAAGGCGCGCTAGGATACCGCGGAAGCGAGATAAACAAGCTGATAGCAAGAATGTCATAGATGGTTTTATGGTAATGCGCGTAAGGAAGAACAGGAAGTACCTCGGCTCAAGGACATGGGGCTGGGGGAACAAGAAGAACAGGAGAGGCAGCGGCGTGAGGGGAGGCGTCGGCAGGGGTGGCAGGAAGAGCAAGTGGACTTATACTGTCAAGTATGACAAGGAGAGGATCCACACCCCGGGGTTCAAGCCTCCTCGAAGGGTTCCGCTCAGCGAGATAAGCCTTGAGAGGATTTCATCGATGGCCCAGGCGATGAAGGAAGAGAAGCCTACGCTGGACCTGCGCGGCTACAAGGTCCTCTCGAACGGCATGCTCAGCAAGCCTGCAGTGATAAAGGCAACCAGCTTCTCAGCCAAGGCAGAGGAGAAGATAAAGCAGGCAGGAGGGGAAGCCGTAAGGTTGGAGTAACTACAGAAAGTCATTTTATGGAAAGACTGAATATCGCCTTTTACACCGATTCATACTTGCCTGCTGTCGACGGCGTCGTAACCTCAATGCTCAATTTCAAGGCTGAACTGGAGAGGAGAGGTCATAACGTATATGTCTTCACCAGCGGCAAGCCCGGGCAGAGGCGCATGAGAGGGGTAACAGTATACCCAAGCATGGCGTTCAAGCCCTATCCGCAGTACAGCGTTGCGCTTTTCCCATTCACGTCGGCATCGAAGCTCAAGGAGCGCCGTATAGACATAATACACGCCCAGACCCCGTTCGTCATGGGCTTCGCCGGCCTCATGGCAGCGAGGTTCGGCAAGTACCCGATAGTGAGCACCTTCCACACGATGGTCAACAACAAGAGCGTCATAGACCAGTACTACCCCAGGAACAAGGGGCTCAAGGACTTCACGAAGAAATACGTCTGGATGTACACCAAGTTCTTCTACATAAAGAGCAACATGACGATAGCGCCCTCGGAGTCGATACGCAGGTACCTGGCAAAGCACGGCATAAACAACACGGCTGTGGTGCCAAACAGCGTCGACGTGAAGCGGTTCAGCGAGAAGGTTCAGGGAGCCAGTATGA
Organism: Microcaldota archaeon; assembly: GCA_030040595.1. Classification (GTDB taxonomy): domain Archaea; phylum Micrarchaeota; class Micrarchaeia; order Micrarchaeales; family CABMGC01; genus JAKAVK01. Next base: position 2,659 of record JASHTL010000089.1, on the reverse strand, counting down.
GAAAGAGGATGGGCGCAAGGAAGAATGACAAGGTCGTGCTCTACCTCGGCAGGATAAGCAGGGAGAAGCGGCTGGACGTGATGCTAAAGGCGTGCAAGATGCTTGCAAAGAAGGACAAGAACATAAGATTCGTTTTCGGAGGCAGGGGACCTGCGGAGAGCCTCTACAAATCAATGGCAGAGAGGCTCGGCGTGCAGGACCGGGTGAGCTTCCTCGGGTTCGTGAAGGACGAGGACCTGCCAAAGGTCTACGCGGCCTCGGACGCGTTCTGCATGCCCTCGACGTTCGAGACGCAGGGCATAGTCTGCCTGGAGGCCATGGCCACAGGCAAGCCGGTGGTGGGCGCGGACTATCTGGCTCTCAAGGAGCTGATAAAGAACGGCAGGAACGGCGAGAGATTCTCGCCGGGAGACCATGCAGGCTGCGCCGATAGATTAGAGAAGGTTTTAAATAACCCTGAGGCATATAGAAGAAATGCCATCAACACTGCAAGGGAATTCTCGATAGAGAAGACGACCGACAAGTTGCTTGAGACCTATAATTTTGTTTTATCAAAGTGGGCGATGTACTGACAGAAGAGAGAGGAAAGAATGAAAGCGCTGTGGCAGGAACGCCAGCGCAGGCAGAGGCGCATGCTCCAAAGGATCCGCAGGCAGCGAAGCTGGATGAGATAAGGAAGAGCATAGACGAGGAGAAGAAGAAGATACCGCCCCTCATAGACAGCGTGAAGAGGAGCAGGCACAGGCTCTCGTACAAGCTGGCCGAGAAGGCAGCAATGTCAAAGCTCGCGGCCATGACCAAGGACAATACCAAGGAGATAGGCTACCTGAGAAGGAGGAAGGAGAGCATGGAGTTCAGGATAGCCACTGAGGCGTTCACGCTTGAGGCGGAGAAGGATCTCATAAGGAAGAAGAGCGAGATAGAGAAGCAGCTCAACGAGGCGCTCAAGAGCTACAGGCTCAAGAGGAAGCTCCAGTACATAGACAAGGATATTGAGGATTTGACCAAGGCCATAGGCGAGATCGAGGCCAAGATAGGTGAGGTCGACAAGAAGCTTGACGAGCTCTACTCGAATATGAGGAGGATAACCGGACAGATGCGCAGGCCGAGGACTGGACCGAGGCCGGAGAGGAGGCAGTCTGAGCCGAGGCCTGCAGAGATAAGCCTTGCCGACATCGCGATAATAAAGGACAACACTAACTCGAAACACGGCGGGAACAACGACGGTGCTTGATTTTGAAGTTTACATTCTACGGTGCAGCCGGCGAGGTGGGAAGGAGCTGCATCATGGTCGAGTCTAACAATACCAGAATACTGCTTGACGCGGGGGTGAAGCTGGGCGAACATGTAGAGTATCCCCTGCTTCCTGACAGCGAGCTTCCTTCAGTCGATGGAATAGTCATCAGCCACGCACATCTCGACCACTCCGGATTCCTGCCGCACATATACACCACGGGATACAAGGGCTTCACTTACACGATAAAGCCCACGTTCGAACTCACCAACGTGCTGATAAGCGACTACGTGCGGATATCCAACCCTGAGAACATAAAGCGCGAGGGCATACTAAGGATGATGAAGATGCACAAGCTGGTCGAGTACCACAAGGAGTTCAAGATAAAGGACCTCACGGTCAGGCTTGTGCCTGCGGGCCACATACTAGGCAGCGCGATGATAGAGGTGAGCGACGGCAAAGAGAAGGTTCTGTACACGGGAGACTGCAATTTCAGGAGCACAAGGCTGCTCGAAGCGGCGTACGTCGATAATCTGAACGCGGACACGCTGATAACCGAGTCGACTTACGCCGGAGATGCGGACGTGTTCGAGGGAGAGAAGAAGGTCGCTGACGCGATGGTTGCCAGCATAAACGAGACGCTCAAGCAGAACGGTAAGGTGATCATACCGGCCTTCGCAGTGGGCAGGGCGCAGGAAACGCTTCTTCTTCTCGACGACTACATGAGATCAGGACTGCTCCCTAAGGTGCCGATCTACATGGACGGCATGATAGGCAAGGCCATGCGCATACACAGACACAATGTAATATACTGCAGGGACGAGCTGCAGAAAAGGATACTGCTAAACGACGACGACCCTTTCAAGAGCAGCAACTTCAACAACGTTACAACGAGGCAGCAGAGGAGCAGGATAATGGAAGGCGACCAGGACAGCATTGTCGTAACAACCAGCGGAATGATAACTGGAGGGCCGATAGTGAAATATATAGAAAAGTGCGGAAGCAGGCCTGAGAACAAGCTCATATTAGTCGGATACCAGGCACGAGGGACGAAGGGAAGGCAGCTTCTCGAGGGCGCGAAAGAGGTATTCCTCGAGGGAACGAAGGTCAAGGTGAACATGGCAGTTGAGCGCTTCCATCTCTCTGCGCACGCTGACAGGCGACAGCTGATGAGCTTCATAGGAAGGATACACGGCCTGGAGAACATATTCATAGTGCACGGCGAACCGGGAAAGCAGAAGGAATTCCAGGATGCGCTGAAAGGGAAGTACAACGCAGTTGTGCCGCAGCTCGCAAGCGATCATTCAGTCTGAAGTCATTCTCTTCCTATGATGAACCTGTCGTCGAATTTTGCAGGAGCAGTCGGGAAGCCGCTGCTTCCTTCCGGAAATACCTCCATGTTGCGCACCTGAGGGCCGTTTGCGA
>JASHTL010000088.1 GCA_030040595.1 Microcaldota archaeon | reverse complement strand
GGAGCGCACGAGCTGCAGCCCAGACTGCGTGAGACTGACTTGAAGATCCTCATGGCGCTAAGCATGAACTCAAGGATGCCGATATCGAGGCTCAGCCAGCACGCGGGGTTAAGCGCCAAGACTGCATACCTAAGGGTAAAGCTCTTGGAAAAACGGCTTGGCATAAAATACCTGCTTGAGCTCGACCTAGAAAGGCTGGGATACACGCCTTACATACTGCTGGTAAAGTTCAAGGATATCATTCCAAGCAGGGAAGAGATAAAGAGTACCTTCGCCAACGATCCGAAAGTCCAGCTCGTCATGCTGACAAAGGGCGACTTTGATTTGGTAATATACCTGGTCGACGTGAATTACATCTCGGCAATAGACAACTTCAGGGCGCTAATCCTGAAGACCGACATGGCCGAGTACAAGGCCACGTGGAATCTGATACCGTATGCAAAGACATACGCATTCATGCCGGTTCGCGACGAGTTCATAGACTCGGTCCTAGGAGATAAAACGAAGAAGGGCGCACGAGGCGGCCCGGGATCCAGGGAGGAGCTCTTCCAGAGGGAACTGATAGTACTCAGGGAGCTAAACAGCAACAGCGTGCAGAGCTTCTCATACATAGACAAGAAATACCGGCTGAACGAGGGCACGGCCAGATACGCCTACAACCAGCTTAAGGTACGGGAGATAATAACCAGGCCCACCATCTCTATGACAAACCTGCCAATCAAGTACATAGGCCTGATCCATATCATGAACGTGGACGAGAAGAATGTGGAGGACAACAGATACAAGTCGCTTTTTGACATAATGGAATATAAGGAGATAACCAACAAGTACTGCCTCTCAGGCAACATAGGCATGCCTGACGGAGCGATGAGATTTATACCGATATTCAGGGACGGCGAGCTCGACGAAGCCACCGAAAGAATAGAAAAAGACCTGCAGGGCAGCACAGTAACAAACCTTGTTGCCACTGATATGGTTGTAGGGTCCTTTTGCTACAGACGTTTCGATAACGATTATTCGAGACAGCATAACCTGCTTGTAGAATTCGGTAAGGCAGGGCCTAACCTATCTACAAAGTACGAATAATATGCCTCTTCTAGTAGCAATCTGACATCCTAGGTCACCTAAAGATCCTTCCAGTTAATAGTGGAAACACTACTATAAAAAGATTTCCCCAGCAATTAATTAAAGACATATATGGCGGATGATGACGCATACGGCCATGAGATACTAAATCATTTTAGGGGAAAGCCCAGCTTTGAGGTTGTGGAGCGCGATGACGGCTATGTCAACGTTTCGCGCGGCGCAGATTCGTACTTCTCCGACTATAATAAATGGGAAAGTCATGAGAAGTCTGCCATGCTGTATGCCAAGGGCAGGTGTCTCGACATAGGCTGCGGCGCAGGAAGGGTACTGCTCCATATGCAGAAGACCGGGCAATATGCGATGGGCATAGATTCCTCACCGCTGGCCATAAAGGTATGCAGGCTAAGGGGCGCCAGGAACGCAAGAGTAATGTCGATAAACGAGATAGGCGGGCTCCAGAAAGGCTCATTCGAGTCCATAATCATGTTCGGCAACAACTTCGGCCTCTTTTCGAGCATGGCCAATGCCAGGAAACTGCTGGATGCGATGCGCAAGCTGACATCTGCGAGCGCTACAATAATCGCAGAAAGCCGCGACCCGTACCTTACTGAGAACCCTGCACACCTCAAGTACCACTCAAGAAACAGGAAAGCGGGAAGGATGCCAGGCCAGCTTCGCATACGTATACGGTACATGCAGTATAAGGGCAGGTGGTTCGACTATCTGCTTGTCTCCAAGAGCGAGATGAAGGATATGCTTCGCGGAACGGGATGGTATGTAAAGAAGTTCATAGACTCCAAGGGATACAGGAAGAACGGCATCTACATAGCCATAATAAGAAAGGTCGCTAAAGCTCCTTGACCATCCTGCTTGTTATTATCCTGTCCAATTTCGTTGCAAGGCTCTCCTTCTTGTCCTTGAATCTTATTATCCTGAGCTCCTTGTCCGAGAGCCTGACTCTGAAGCTGTCTCCCGGCTTGAGCTCTGCTATCCTCATGCCGTCGTAGTCAAGCACGCCGTTGTACTTGGCCAGCTCTATCTCTATAACCTTGTTTGCGTCCACCACTATGGGATTCTTGTACGGCCCATCAGCATTCAGGAACGTCAGGCAGAATACGTTAGGGCTCAGTATTATGGGCCCGCCTGCGGACTTGTTGTATGCCGTAGAACCTGTGACTCCAGTTATGAGTATGCCGTCCCCGCCCATTATGTACGGGTATATCTCCTCCCTTCCATCGCCATTTACCTGGTAAACCTTGAAGTTCACTTCTGTATGTATGTTCTTGAGCGTTGTCTCATTGACAGCGTAGTACTTCTTTCCCTTATGCGTTATCTCTATCTTGTTCTCGAGCCTCTCGATCGTGTACCTCTTTGCCTTGAGGTTGTCTATTATAAAGTTGACATCGTCGAGCGAAAGGTCGGAATAGAATCCGCTGCTCAGCGCCTTGCCGCTCCTTATCGGAAGAATAGGCCCGTCGAATTCCCTCGCCGCCTTGACGAACGCGCCGTCGCCTCCTATGGCCATGCAGATCTCTCCCTTGTTCGAGACCTCAAACTCCTCCTTCAGCCTGTCTATCTCCGGAAAGTCCTCCATTGAGACTATCTTTACCTTCATTTTTCATCTACCTCGTTTTCTTGCCGTAGAAGAAGTGTATCGGCCTTCCCAGCGCTGCTTCTGCAGCCTCCTGGACCGCTTCAGAGAATGTCGGGTGCGGGTGTATGGTATCCGCTATGTCCTCGAGCGTCGCGCCCATCTCTATCGCCAGCGCGGCCTCGCCTATCATCGCGTTGGCATCCTCCCCCACAATTTCTATCCCTTTCACTACATTCTCCTTGTCATACGCTATCTTCACAAACCCCATGGTCTTGTCGAGTGAGATGGCCCTGCCTATGGCAGTCATTGGAAACTTTGTAACGGTTATGCCATCGCCTTCTATGGTCCCTGCGACTGCGACCTCCGGATCGGAGAATATCACTGAAGGTATTACGAGGTTGTCAAACCCCGAGTTCTGCCCCGCCGCGACTTCTGCCGCAACGACGCCCTGCCTGATTGCCTTGTGCGCAAGCATCGGCTCCCCTATGACATCGCCCAATGCCAGTATGTTCTTGTCATCCGTCCTCAAGGATCCGTCTACCTTCACGAATCCTTTTGCGTCGAGCTTTACCTGCGTGGTCTCGAGGCTCAGGCCGTCAGTATAAGGCCTTAGCCCTATAGCCACGACTATCACCTCTGCATCGAGCTCCTCTCCGCTGCTCAGTTTGACGGAATTTGCAGTATGCGATACCGCCTCTACTGCCGTGTGAACCTTCACTCCGAGGATGTCCATCCTCTTCTTTATCACATCAACTGCTTCCTTGTCGAAGTGCGATAGGACGTCAGATCTCGCTATTATGTGGACTGCTGTGCCCATCTTCGCGTACAATGTCCCTATTTCCACAGAGACGTATCCTGCGCCAAGGATGACCATGCTCTTTGGTATGGTGTCGAGCATGAGCGCCTGCTTGTAGTCTATTATGTTGCCGCCGAATTCGAATCCCTTCATCTGCACAGGCACGGATCCTGTCGCTATTATCGCCTTCTTGAAGTCCAGAGATGTGCCGTTCGTAAGCTGGACCGTGCTTGATGATAGGAAAGTGGCGGAGCCTTTGACTACCTCTATGCCGTTCGACTTGCACAGAAAGTTTACGCCGTCCTCAAGCTTCTTCGAGACGTCCATTCTCCACTGGTACATCCTCTTTGCGTCTATGGATATCCCGGACACGTTTATGCCAAGGCTCTGCGCATGCTGTGCATCGTAGAAGAGGTTCGCTATGTGTATGAGGGTCTTGGAAGGTATGCATGCGTAATTGAGGCAGTGGCCTCCCATCTTCTCCTTTTCCACTACCGTGACGCTGAGCCCCAGCTCCGCGGCCCTTATGGCAGCAACGTATCCGCCCACCCCTCCGCCTATCACTGCAAGGTCTACTTCCTCAGGAAGGGATCCCATGACCATTTGACATAACCTCAAAACAAATTTATCGCTATCCTGTCCCTGCTTATCTCATCCTTGAACTTTATATACGCATTAACAACCTGAACCTTAAAGAACCGTTGGTCTGAGTCTGTGTCGAAGTACTTTGGCGGCCTGTAGTGCCTCGCCCTCTCGAAAGTATCCGAGAACCTCCACTCGTAGTAAATCCTTCCTGCTTCGCCCAGGTCCCCCACATCCACCTTGCTTGCAATTCCATCTATCTGCACTGACATGTCCTGCTCTGGATCTACTATTGCAATCGCCACGTTCGGATTCTCATATATGTGCCTTACATGGAGCCTGCCCTCGGTTGAAATAAAGTAGAAGTTGTATTCCTTGTCACAGCCAAACCGAAGCGGTGCTATCCAAGGCTTTGACTTTAGGTCCGATGTCGCCAGCGCCATGTACTTTGCGTTCTTTATTATGTCCAAAGCCTTCTTCCTTCCCTCCTCCTGAAGGATCAGTGACATTCATATCAACTAAGCATCTCAAGGAATTCGGGGTCTTCCATGTATTTTATCAGCGCGTTGCCGAACTTGACCGCATCTGCGCCGTCGACAACCCTGTGGTCGAAGATCAGCGAGAAAGGCAGCTGCTTCTTTATCATTACCTGGCCGTTGTC
>JASHTL010000087.1 GCA_030040595.1 Microcaldota archaeon | reverse complement strand
CTCTTCATCAGCTCCTGCGTCTCTATCTGCAGGCTCCTGTAGCCATCCTTGATCCTGCCTTCTAGCTCTATCCTAAGCACCGGCTTGTCATCGCCGCAGTTGTCCTTGACCAGCTTCTCAATATCACTCTCAATCACAGCAGGGTCCTTGCCTCCAACACTGAGCCTTAGCATAACGAACCTGCGCGACTTTATCTTTCTGAAAGAATAGCTCCTGCTAGAGGTGTCGTACACATAAAACCCCTTTGCCTCCTGCTCCCCTTCTTTGAGCTGCGTGAGTACTGTACTCCCTGATATCAGGAAAGGCTTGCCGTGGACTTTCGACTCGACTCTATTGTGTATATGGCCATTCACGTAAAGGTCAAATCCTGGAGGAAGCTCGTCTGCCTTTATGAAATCTTCGCTGAAAGGCAGCAGTTCATAGACTGATTGGTGGAAAAAGAAGACGCTGAACATACCTTTGGTAGGCGCCGGCCTTTCACGCATGACAATCTCCTTAAACCTGTCGTCGGCTATGCCTCCGAGTCCGCGCACTGCAACCTTCTCACCCTCCTTCCCCACAACAATTGTGGCGTTTGTCGCATCGACGAGCAGGGCTGCAAGTCCCAGCAGGTCTACAGGATCTTCTACGCCCTCTGCCCTTCGTTCATGTGTTCCAGGAATTGCAATTATCGGCAGACTGGTGAAATTCCTGCCTTCGCCTTCAAAACCCACAACCCTTGCCTTCCATTGTCTTGCACTGAGCTCCCTGAAGATATTGATGGCCTCGGCCATGACTTCAGGGCTCGGATTCCTGTTATCGAATATGTCCCCGGGTATGAGCAGCAGATCCGCTTCCGATGCGGCTGCATCAAGTGCCTCCTTTGCCTGCCTGTACGCATCCTCGCGGAACCTCTCGTAACCCAGGTGGAAATCGGAAAGAAGCGCAATCTTCATAAAAATCAGGCATTATCAATTACCCGCAAAATTTGAAATAGCTATGCCCCGCACTTCTACGATTCGAGACATGGGCAGTGCTAGGCATAGTAAACGCGAAATTATTCAGGCATGCTCAAAGACTTCTCTGGCTATCTCGTTATGCTGGGACTCGAGCATTGCTCCAAGCTCCTGGGCCATTACCTTGAACTCCTTTTTGACGTCCTCAGCGTCTATCGTGTGCCGTATTAATCCCTTGCTTGCGCGCTGGACGAAGACTTCAGCCCTCATCTCAAACCATCTCTCCAAGAGTTTTTTGTCGTATGTCATGGTATTACCAAGTATCTATCTGCGTGTTCCTTCCGCAGCTTGAATATGAGTAGGTCATCGGCCTTTACCATATGCTTCGTTGCACCGTTCTCGGATAGCATCGCAACTTGGTGTCGCAGGAGAGGTCTACTCCCTCCGGTACCCGGGTCCTGTACGTCGGGCCTAACTTCTTCGTCTTCGTGGCGGGTAAGCCTGAGTGGCGCATAAAGACGGTCTCCCCCCTTTGAGTCTGCAGGCCATGCCCATCCTCCGACTCCGCTGCTGGCGTAGTAGTTATTGACCACCTGTCCGTATACGAAGAAGTTTTGCATATTGTGCGATCCTGACCCCCTTCTCATCTCATTCAGCTTCCTGAAGATCTCCTCGGCATCCTCCCTACGGAGCCCATTTATCTCGCCTTCCTCGGTCTTGCCTTTGAATACCCTGCCAACCTCCCCTACGGCGCCCCGTATGCGCACGAATACGGAAGAGAATATTATGCCATGCGCTATTCTCAGGCTCGAGATATCCTGATGCGAGATGAAAGTTATGTCAGACCTCACGCCCCCAAGCAGCCTGTTTACAATTATTATGTTCTTTGATGTCAGGACCACCACTGCAGGCGAGATCACAGCCCCGCTCAGTCTTCTCTGCCTGGCCATGTGCACTACCTGGTCGTTCTGCCCTAGGTTTTCTGATACTGTCTTGCTCTCCCTCTGATATAGATACATCTCAAGATTCAGGTCCGCACAGTAGCCCCTTGAAATGTTCATAAATTCACCCGAAAAACATAAACCAAGTGAAACTCATGCCTAAAGATTCTCTAATATCCTCCAATTCGGTAATAGCCAATCAGTCTTTTTATATCCTTTCGCGTAAAGATGAGAATCGGGTTCTTGTTTTTTTGCAAAAGGTTATAAATAGATAAAAATTCCAAGTCAGAATTTAGACGCTTCCGCTCCGCAGCTGGAATGGCTACTTTTTTCTGGAATACTCGACGTATTCGAACTCGTTAAATTCTTCAGTTCCATCCACAATCCAGTCTCCTGCGCCAAACTCCGGAAAGAAAGTATCGCCATCGTAATCTTTCTTGATGTAAGAGATCAGCATCCTGTCTGCGATGCTTATAGTCTGCTCGTATAGCGTCTTTCCGCCTACTACATAAGCGTCGTCCCCATATTCTGTGGCTTTCTCCAATGCCTCTTCTATGCTGCTGCAGACGTCTGCACCCTCTGCCTTCAGATCCGACCTGGTCACCACTATGTCATGGCCTCCGGCGAATGGGTGTTTCATCTGCCCGAACGTTACCCTTCCCATGATTATGGTCTTGCCCCTGATTATATCCCTGTAATGCGCAGCCTCCTCCTCTATGTGCCACGGAAGCTTGCCATCCTTTGCAATCACGTGTTTCCTTGTCATCGCAGCCACTATTATTATCAAACGCTCACCTCATCGCCTGGCCTTTGAGACAAGGTGCTTTATCAGCACCTCTGCAACGTCTATTCCTGTAGCCTTCCTGAATCCCTGCCATGACATGGTAGGATTGGCCTCAAGAATGTAGTATCCATCCTTTGTCTCGGCTATGTCCACCCCTGCATAATCAAGTTTCAGTACTTCTGCAGCCTTCAGTGCGAGCTCTTTCATTTCATCGTCCACTCTCGCTTTGGACGGTATGCCCCCTTGCGCCACGTTGCTCTTCCAGTCCAGGCCCTTTCTGAACTCGGCGCCTATTACCCTGCCGCCGACAACCACAACCCTGTAATCGCCTCCTTTCTTCTTTTCCAGGTACTCCTGCATGTATATCGGCTTGCTCATGTTGGTGAAATAGCTGAAGACGTTGGCAGCTATGTCGGGATCGTTGATCTTGAAGATGCCAAGGCCCATTGCCCCCCTCAACGGCTTTATGACCATCTCACGCATCGATTTTGCGGCGCTGTGTGCCGCGAAGAGATCCTCCGAAATGAAGGTCTTGGGCACCTGAAGCCCGCTCTTCGCCAGAACCGCGAGTTCCGCAAACTTATCGCTTGCGACAAGCCAGCTGTTCAGCGAGTTCATCACGAAGATTCCTTTCTGCTCAAGCGCCCTGACTGACCAGAGTCTGCTCCCGAACTGCTCGTAATCCTTTATCATGCCAAGGTGCCTTAGGAAGGCACCATCTATGTCGATCCTCTCCAGCTTGTTCCTCTCGACTATCTGGGTTATATCTATGCTGCCCTTATCGAGCGTGATCCCGAGCTTGTCCACGTAGACATTGACAATTTGATGGTTCATCGATTTTACCGCATGCTCAAGGTCCGAGATGTCCTGAGGGTTGTAGTCTATTTCAAACGGCCTTATCAGACCTATCTTCATCAGATCATCCCACTTACATTATGCGCCAGAATCATTATACTGAGGCAGCAGATTCCGGGTTCTCCTTGAAAAGCGTCTTCTCTATAGTGCTGCGTATCTTCTCCGGAGGGTAGGCAAGCTTGATCAGCTTTGTATGGCCGCGTATACCCTTGCCTGACTCGTAAGTCTGGATCAGGCCCTGCATCTCCAAATCGGATATGTACTTCCTGTACCACCTTGAGCTCTTAGCCTCCTTATGCATCGACTCGCTTATTCCGGCATACTTGCTGTAGACCTCTCCGCTGAATATGTATGTATCGCTGCCCTCTGTCAGTTTCTTGTACCTGCTGCCCTGTATCGAAAGGAGCGCAATGGCATACACGATAAGCCTCTGGTGCTCAGGCAGCGTGTTCACTAGCTCGTACGCAAGCTCCTCCTCCGCATTCCTTGCAGCTTCGCGCACCGAGTCGACAGTGACCAGTGAGAGGTTCCGCTCCTCAGTGAGCTCGCCGGCCTTTGACAGTATCATCAGGGCAAGCCTCGCGTCTCCGCTCTCATTTGCAGCCATCGCTGCAGCGAGATTTATCGCGGCAGGATCCACCTTCTCCTTCTTGAAGCCCTTCTCCGCCCTGTCCTTCAGTATTGTTGAGAGTTCTGTCGAGTTGTACGGAGGGAAGACCAGTTCCTTTTCATAGAGCGTCGACCTGCTCCTCGGATCAAGATCATCCTTGAACGATATCCTGTTTGATACGCCTATTATGGCAATGCCTCCGGATTTTATGTCGCTGTTCGCCCTTGTGAGCGTATACACGAGATCGTCGAGATCCTTCACCACGTCTATCTCATCGAGCACCACTATTAGGATCTTCCCATCCTCGTCTATCCAGTTTATTATGTGCTCGTAAATGTCTATTATGCCGTATCCGCGCTTCGCGTACAAGGGCATGTGGTCGCTCGTTATCTTGTTTAGGACTCGGTAGCGCGAGTTGTAGATCTTGCAGTTTACATACGAGACCCTGGCCTTCACGGTTGGCAGGTCCCTTATCTTTGAGATGACATGCTTGATGCATGAGGTCTTCCCCGTGCCTGTCTTGCCGTATATGAAGAGGTTGCGTCCTTTCTCGCCCCTGAGGATAGGTGTCATAGCCTTGACAATCTCGTTTATCTGCGCATCCCTGAAGAGGAGGTGCTGGGGTATGTAGTGCGGAGAGAGAACTTCCCTCTCAGCGAAGATCTTCGACTCCTTGAATATTCCCGCGAACGGCTCGTCTTCCACATAAACACCTAGTCTGCAATCCTTTCCGCTATGCTTGTGAACTGTACCTTTAGCGCGTGGTCCACCATGACCGGCACTATGCCGCTATCACTTAGTGCGCTAAACTTATTATCATGAGTAATCGTGCCAAGTACCTCGCATCCAAGTTCCTTTGCAACTTCCTGTGCACCCTTTGGCTCTCCCTGCGACATGTTCTCCACAACTCCCAATATTGATATGCCCATCCTCTTGATCATGCGGCCCGCCCTGATCGCATTCACCGCAGCAATGTGCTGTGGCGTGGTCACAAGTATGAATCCATCCATCTCGAGCAGCTGCATTATAGACAATGGCGCGTCGCTCGAGCCAGGCGGAAGGTCGAGTATAAGGTAATCCAGATCGCCCCAGGTTGCATTGTCGAAGAATTCGGTTATCATCTTTGCCACCATCGGTCCTCTCCATATTATCGGCTTCGTTGACTCGTCAATGAACATAGCTGTCGAGAGGATCTTTACACCGTGGCGGTCAACAGGCACCAGGGGATACGCCACCTCATGCATGCCGTGCATGCCCAGGAACATCGCCACATTTGGGGTGTCAACATCAGCGTCTAGCAGGCCCACCCTGAACCCCATCTCCTTCAGCGAATAGGCAAGGTTCACCGCTACGGTGGTCTTGCCTACTCCTCCTTTCGCGCTGTATATGCCTATCTTGTGTTTTATATTGGACAGTTTCTCCTTTATCTGCTGCTTCTGGTTGAGAACCCTTGCAAAAGAAGGATGAAAAGGCGGATTTGTTGAATTGCTGTCCTGTTGTTCCATGAATATCTACCACGTGAAAAGAAGCGTATCCTATACATGGGGTGCAACAAATATATATCTGCCCTATTATTCAGACGAGAAAGTCAAAATAGCGCCCCGAACATGTTTACTTGGGAGGCCACACATAGCGAAAGTTTTATATTCTAAAGGCAACCAATATAGAGTGTAGTAAAATAGGAGAATAAACGAAATCGGGCCACAAGCCTGGTTATCATATTCTTAAGGTGTAAACATGTATCCGAACGTACAAGCATATGATAGGGGCGTGATGTTCAACCCTGACGGTAGGCTCTTCCAGGTGGAGTATGCCAAGGAGGCTGTCAGAAAGGGCGCAACATCGATAGGGCTTATCGCCGAAGACGCTGTAGTCTTCGTGGCGCACAAGAATATAGTCGAGCCGCTCTCAGTGCCAACGACAATCCAGAAGGTATTCAGGATAGACGCTCATATAGGCGCAACATACAGCGGCATGGTCGCTGACGGCCTGCACATAGTGGACATGGCCAGGCAGACCACGCAAAACCACAGGCTTGTTTACGATGACATCAAGTCTGTCGAATCGCTCGCCAAGGGCATTTCCTCATACATGATGCAGCCGACTCTATACGGAGGCATGAGGCCTTATGCGGTCTCAATGCTCCTCGGCGGAGTGGATACGGAACCAAGGCTCTTCGAGATAGAGCCGGGCGCCTCATTTCTGGGGTACCAGGCCGATGCGATAGGAGTAGGCAAGAAGGTGGCAACCGAGATACTGACAAAGGAGTACAAGAAGAACATGGGCGTAGATGACGCTATAGGACTGAGCATAAAGATACTCAAGAAGGTCAGCGAGGAGAAACTCACAACTGACAATCTGGACATAGGGTATGTGAAGGCTGGTTCTGAATTCATCATATTAACTCCGGACAAGCTCGGAGGCTACATCTAACGGCAGTGAGTAGATGTCAAAGACGGTAATAGCCAAGTATACGGTAAACGGAGAAAAGTTCGAGATACTCGTCGATGCTGACGCTGCATACGAGTACATAACCGGGAAGAAGAGCAACCCTATCGCAGTTCTTCAGGCAGAAGAGATATTCGAGGACGCAAACAAGGGCAAGCGCCAGGGCCAGGAGAAGATAAAGAAGGCCTTCGGAACTGAGGACCTTGCGAAGGTCGCCGATACGATACTCAAGCACGGAAACGTGCCGATAACAACGGAACAGCGCGCAAAGATGACAGAGGACAAGAGAAAGCAGATAATACAGATAATAGCGCGGAACTCCATAGATCCGCGCACCAACGCGCCGCATCCGGAGCAGAGGATAGAAAACGCAATGCACGAGGCAAAGATAACGATCGACCCGTTCAAGAACGCAAATGAGCAGGTCGATGACGTGCTCAAGAAGATAAATTTGATATTGCCGATAAAGTTCGCAACAGCGAAGATCGAAGTGACGATACCTGTCGAGTTCTCGAACAGGTGTTATGGGCTCCTGAAGCAGTACGGGCTCAAGTCGGAGCAGTGGCTCAACGACGGGTCTCTGAAGGCCGTCGTGGAGTTTCCCGCAGGGCTCAAGGTTGAGTTCTTCGAAAAGCTCAACAACTTCACCAAGGGAAGCGCTGTGACGAAGGCTCTATGAAAGAGGTGTAATAATGCAAAGGATTGTAGTACCGGGAGAGAGGCTTGAGGACAAGCCGTTGAGGATAGACGAGGCGTTCATAGACGATGGAAAGACATATTCCACGATAATGAGCATGTACGACGACGAAAAGAAGGTGCTGGTGCCGCTGGAAGGCCTATGGTATCCCAGGGCTGGCGATTCCGTTGTCGGAGTCATACAGGAGGACAAGTTCAACGTTCTGATTGTGGATCTCGACTCGCCGTACCGCGGGCTGATCTTCGCGAAGGATACAAATGAGGACTTGGTCGCCGGAGACATAATAGAGGCAACGGTAAAGGAGCTCGACAAGACAAAGACCGTAATACTGGGCAGGCCGAGAAAGCTTGCTGGCGGCAAGATACTTTATGTAAAGCCATCCAAGGTGGGAAGAATACTGGGCAAGGGCAACTCGATGATTAAACAGCTCAGCGCCGAGACCCAGACCTACATAGTTGTGGGCATGAACGGCCTTATCTGGATGCGCGGTGGAAAGATAGACCTGTGCACGGAGGCAGTGATAATGATACAGCAGGAGGCTCATACCAGCGGACTTACGAACAGGGTCAAGAGTCTCCTGGAGATGGGCAAGCAGTGAGTGATAGCATGGCAAAATCGCAGGATAAACCGGAACTGATAATCAACGGCAAGCGGACTGACGGCAGGGCGCCAGAGGACCTCAGGCCGATAAAGATCGAGTCAGGATTGCTCAAGAACGCAGCAGGATCAGCGTACATCGAATGGGGCAACAACAGGATACTGGCTGGAGTATACGGACCTAGGGAGGCGCTGCCCAAGCACACGTCGGACCCGGAGAAGGCGGTGATAAAATGCAGGTACCAGATGGCTCCGTTCTCATCGCTTGAGGAGCACGGAAGAACTGGCCCGAACAGGCGCGCCATAGAGATCTCAAAGGTTACCAAGGAGGTATTCGAGAACGTCATAATACGCGAGAACTTCCCAGGCAGCGAGATCAGCATATTTGTCGAAGTGCTGCAGTCTGACGGAGGCACAAGGGCGGCAGGCATAACCGCTGCGGCAGTGGCTCTTGCAGGGTCAGGCATACCAATGACGGACATACCCTACGCAGTCTCCATTGGAAAGATAGGCGAGCATATAGTCATAGACCTGAACAAGCTCGAAGACAATTATTCCGACGCAGACGTTCCCATCGCATTCAGCCCCAGGCTGGGCAAGATAGTATTGCTGCAGATGGACGGCAACATGACCAAGGAGGAGGTAAGCAAGGCCCTGGTCATGGCCAAGGATGCAGGCGCTATAATATCAAAACTTCAGACCGACGCGCTCAAGGCACCATACCTGAAGATAAGCGAGAAATACAAGGACGAGGCGCCATCAGACCCGCAACAGAAGTGAGATCATGAAAACAACCATAACCGGAGAGTACATCAAGGAGATGCTTGGAAAAGGTATCAGGGAAGACGGGAGAAAGCTCACGGACTACAGGCCGATAAGCATAATTCCTGGAAACCTTCCGCAGGCCGAGGGATCCGCAGAGGTAAATATGGGCAACACCAAAGTAATAGCCGGTGTAAAGATATCGCCTGGCACGCCCATGCCTGACAAGCCTAACGAAGGGAACCTGATCACAGGAGCTGAACTCCTGCCTCTTGCGTCTGAGGACTTCGACATAGGTCCGCCAACGCCTGAGGCTATAGAACTGGCCCGCGTTGTAGACAGGGGAATACGCGCAGCAGGCGTCATAGACCTGCCGAAGCTCTTCATAGAGGAGGAGAAGGTCTGGGACGTCTTTGTAGACATATACGTGCTTAACTACGACGGCAACCTCTTCGACTCAAGCACCCTTGCCGCTACCACTGCATTGCTGGGCGCAAGGATGCCCAAGTACGAGAATGAGGAAGTCATAAGGGAGGGCAAACTCGGAAAACT
>JASHTL010000086.1 GCA_030040595.1 Microcaldota archaeon | reverse complement strand
TGAATTCATCGAGAGTGTCAACGAATTAGCTGTTCCTGAAGCTCCGCAAAATAGGGTGGAATTGACAATTATATTGGCAGACATAGCCTGTCCACAGGTGTTCTCGTTCACGTCGCATGCTTCGAAATAATATGGACCAGCGGTGAGGTCATTTGTGTCATATGTGACTGATCCGATTCCGGAAACGAGAACATTTGATGGGCTGCAATTAATTCCAGAACAGTATTTAATTTCGGCCTTGTCCTGAGGCAGCCATGGGGATACGGAGGCATTTAGAATGTCAATAGACCCAGTAAGTGGGGAGGTGCCGTTGGAAAATGTGAGTGCCGGAACGACATTTACTGTTGCATAAGATCCAGTAAGCAGCGCGACTTCTATAGAATCCCATCCTCCGCCAGTAACGTTTACCAGGTAATTTCCTGCGGGCTGTGATGGACAGAAGACGATTTCAGATCCTGAACCAGTGACATACTCATATGTCTGGGGTATACATGCTTTTGGCACCTTTAGACCGCTGCATCCCTCGCCTCCGGCGCCGCGGCCTACTATGATTACATCATTGGAGGTAGACGTTAAAGAATAGACAGAGTTTCCTTCCACCATGGAACTTGGAGAATTTATGAGGTTGTAAGAACTGACGCCGTTGAATCCTATGATGCTAAGAGTCTGGTATTCGATATAGGAGTTTGATGAGAGAGTCACTGAACACGTATCTGAGTCCTGGCTGCCAGTCGCGGAGTACATGTTTGATTGGGTATCCGAAACAACATCGTCGTTCCAACTGGTAGATTTCATAGTTGTATCATAAATTGATCCTGCACAGAAGTAGAGGCTACAACTTGAATTCATCGAGAGTGTCAACGAATTAGCTGTTCCTGAAGCTCCGCAAAATAGGGTGGAATTGACAATTATATTGGCAGACATAGCCTGTCCACAGGTGTTCTCGTTCACGTCGCATGCTTCGAAAGAATATGGAC
Source organism: Microcaldota archaeon (assembly GCA_030040595.1). Lineage (GTDB taxonomy): Archaea > Micrarchaeota > Micrarchaeia > Micrarchaeales > CABMGC01 > JAKAVK01. The sequence goes on along the minus strand of JASHTL010000086.1, from coordinate 5,570 downwards.
CCGCTGTGAGGTCATTTGTGTCATATGTGACTGATCCGATTCCGGAAACCAGAATATTCGATGGGCTGCAATTAATTCCAGAACAGTATTTAATTTCGGCCTTGTCCTGAGGCAACCACAAGGACACAGATGCGGTTAAGATATCTACAGACCCAGTCAATGACGAAGTGCCGTTGGAGAATGTGAGTGTAGGTACGACATTTACTGTTGCGTATGATCCACTCAGCAGCGCAACTTCTACTGACTCAAAGTCGCCACTTGTTGTGTTTATGAGATAATTTCCCGCAGGTTGTGATGGACAGAAGGCGATCTCCGATGTGCCTACAGATCCAGATTCGTATTCCTCTTCGGTGCAAGTTTTTGGCACTTTGAGTGTGCTGCATGAACTATCGCCGCAACCCACAAGTACGACTGCGTTAGATGTAGACGTGAGAGAATAAACAGAATTGAAACTACTCTGGTACAGGGAGGTAGGTGAATTTATTATACTGTATGTGCTAATACCGTTGAATCCTAGAATGTCTATTGCCTGGTCTGAAATATAAGAGTTCGATGCCAGAGTAACTGAACATGTATTCGAAGGCTGGCTGCCGGTTGCAGACCACATGTTTGATGAGGACTGGGATACTGCATCTTTACTCCAACTAATGGCGGTCATGTATGTGTCATAGTTAGAACCCACGCAGAAATAGAGGCTGCATACAGAGTTATCAGTCAGGCTGGTTGATCCAGATTCCTTAGCACCACTGCATAACGTGACAACAACATTGATATTACTAGATCCTATGCTTGTAACGCTTGTAGTAAATGATGCAGCCCTAGCCATTAATCCTGTCTGAGTTTGCGTGTTATATACCAGCCAGAGGTATCCACGATAGCTTTTCCCTATTGCGTTGCCTACTGCTGGGCATTGGAATGTAAATGCAGTCTGACTCTGGCTCGGGACAACCACATATGTCGATATAATGTTGGAAGGGGTTGATGTAGTGTTTGTGCATGCTGTGCCTGTTACGGTGATTTGTGTGCCACTTGCCTGGCCTAGGGTAACGTTTAAGTTTCCCGCTGAGTTGAGCATGGGGCTAGCGCACAGATAGCCCGTAGAAGGTATGCAAACGCTTGGGAAAGCAGCAGTACTACCAAATACGCCAAGGTAGTAGAATATGCCAATGACTATAGCGATTATCAGTATTGCTATGCTATAAGTCATCAGGTAATCCATGGCTGACTGCAGCCTCTGCTGATGCACCATGTTTCCGGTCTCGTTTATAAGGTATTTATATCCGAGTTTACGTTTCGTTTATAAGGTATTTATACCTGAGTTTACCATTGAGTCTTGATACTGATGATAACTGCAAGGTATGTCAGGGAGAACCTTGGGAGGATCAGGGAGTCGCTCAAGAGAAGGCACTCCGAGTACCCGATAGACGAACTGCTAAAGCTTGATGAGCAGTCAAGGCAGCTCAGCACCGAGCTGCAGGGGTTGCAGGCAAAGAGGAACAAGGGCAGCCTCGAGGTTGCCGGACTCAAGAAATCAGGCAAGAATGCCGATAGGGAGATAAGGGAGCTTGCTGCTGTAAAGCAGAAGATAGCAGATATAGAGGCAGAGCTTCCAAGCTACCAGGACAGGCTCGACTTCCTGCTGATGAACATGCCGAACATACTTCACGAGTCAGTACCGTACGGAAGGGATGAGACCCAGAACGTCGAAGTGAGGAAGGTCGGCAAGCCCAATCCGAAAAAGGGTGCCGGCCACGAGGAGATACTTACAAGGCTTGGGCTCCTCGACCTTGAGCAGGCGTCGAAGGTTGCAGGCGCAAGGTTCTTCTACATGAAGGGAGACCTTGCGCTGCTGGAGCAGGCGCTGATAAGGTTTGCAATAACCGAAATGGTCAAGAAGGGCTACACGCTCATAGCCCCTCCGCTGATGATGAGGAAGCACTACTACCAGGGAGTCACCGCGCTTGCAGACTTCGAGGATGTCCTTTACAAGGTGGGTGAGACAAAGGAGGCGCAGGGCAGCAAGAGCATAGAGCATCTGAACGAGGAGCTCTTCCTGATAAGCACGTCAGAGCACCCGCTTATCGCGATGCACGCAGACCAGCTGTTCTCCGTGAACGACCTGCCCAGGAAGTACATCGGGTTCAGCCCGTGCTTCAGAAGGGAGGCCGGCGCGCACGGCAAGGATACGAAGGGCATATACCGCGTCCACCAGTTCTACAAGGTAGAGCAGATAGCGCTCACTACCGAAGACTCGTGGCCAATGTTCGAGGAGCTCATGGAAAACACCGAAGAGCTTATGAGGAAGCTTGGCCTTCCGTACAGGATAGTCAACGTGTGCACCGGCGACATAGGCACTGTCGCGGCGAAGAAGTACGACCTTGAGGTGCATATGCCCGTGCAGAACAGATATGGAGAACTTGCATCGTGCTCCAACTGCACCGACTGGCAGTCGATGCGCCTGAATATAAGGTATGACGAGAAGGGCGAGAGGAGATTCGTGCACACCTTGAACAACACGGCCCTTGCGACCAACAGGACCATGGTGGCGATAATAGAGAACTACTCGAATGAGGACGGCTCCATAACCGTGCCTGATGCGCTTGTCGAGTATATGGGCAAGGAGACCATCGGTTAGCAGGTGATGCGGATGGCGAAGAGATACGATTACGTGGTGCTGGACATTGACGGAACGCTCTACTCGCACAGGAAGTACATCGAGGCCTGCAGGTTCGCAGGCAGGCGCCTTGCTGAATACGCGATGCGTGAGAAAATACCAAGGCCCTTCCTCTCCAGGCTTATGAAGAGGGTGAAGGCTGGAAAGGTCACGTCCTCAATAGTCGAGATATGCAACCGCTATAACAAGGACAGGATGCGTTTCCTGAATCATGTCTATGACCTCGACCCCGGGAATTTCGGAATCAGGAAGAGCACGCGGCTCGTAGGCGAGATATCAAGGCTCAGCAAGACTTCAAAGATTGCGCTCTTCACAAACTCGCCCAGGATATGGGCATCGCGCGTAATCTCCGAGCTTGGCATAAGCGGGTTGATAGATAAGGAGAGGATAATCACCCTTGACAGGCTCGGAAAGGGCAAGTACTTCAAGCCTTCCAGGAAGGCATTCATGAGGCTGCTAAGGATACTGCACACGAAACCGGAAAGGATAATCTTCCTGGACGACAGCAGGGACAACGTAGACGAGGCAAGGGCGCTCGGCATACATTCAATACTTATATGCAACGACGGCAAGTGCCACATAGACGGCCACAGCTCATGCAGAACGGTCTACGAGGAGCTTGGCGCGCTGGCAAATAGCGATAAATAGGAGAAGATGCATAATATCTGCAGAGAACAGGATGAGCATGAAGAAGGAATACGACATAATAAAGGAGATAAAGCTGCTGAAGTCGGTGCGAGGCTACGGGACGGAACTGATAAGCATATACGTACCTTCAGGGTACCAGATATCCGAGGAGATAGCGAAGCTCAGGCAGGAGCACAGCGAGTCAGGCAACATCAAGTCGAAGTCGACAAGGACCAATGTCCAGAGCGCGATTGACAAGATAATCCAGTACCTCAGGCTCTACAGGGAGACCCCGAAGAACGGCATCGTGGTCTTCTGCGGTAACGTTTCCAAGAACTCCGGCAAGATAGACATAGAGCTCTTCTCCATAGACCCGCCGCTGCCCCTCAAGGTAAACATCTACAGGTGCGATTCCACGTTTCTCCTGGGCCCGATAGAGGAGATGGTGGGCTCGAAAGACATGTATGCGCTGGTAGTCATGGACGGCAGGGAGGCCACGATAGCCACGCTGAAGGGCTCGCATATACAGGTGATCAAGAAGCTCAACTCCATGGTACATGCGAAGGTCAGGAAGGGCGGCCAGTCTGCTGCAAGGTACGAACGCGTGATAGAGGAGAGCATAGGCCAGTACTATACAAGAGTCTCGGAGGTTGTCAACGCCACATTCCTGCAGAACCAGTTCAAGCTAAAAGGCCTTATTGTTGGCGGACCCGGACCGACAAAGGAGAACTTCGCCAAGTCGAACACGCTTAATTACCAGGTCAAGATACTCGGTGTCTACGATACCGGCTATACCGATGAATACGGGCTGAACGAGCTTGTGACCAAGGCCGCTGACCTGCTCGAGGAGCAGGAAGCCTTCCAGGAGAGGAAGGTCATAGAGCGCTTCAAGCAGGAGATTGCCAGGGGCGGCCTGGCAACGTACGGGTATGCGAACACAAGAAAAGCGCTGGAGAACAACCAGGCGAGCACGCTCATAGTCAACGACGAGCTGGAGATACACAACGTCAAGTACAAGTGCAGCACCTGCAACCAGACGTTCGAGAAGATAGAGACCGGGGAGCAGCGACAGGCGAAGCACGACGACAACGGAAACCTTGAGGTGGTCAGCGAGCAGGACGTGGTCGGCGAGCTGATAGAGATGGCGGACAAGAACGGCGCAGAGACGGTATTCGTCTCAAGCGAGAGCTCCTACGGCAAGGAGTTCCTGCTCGGATTCGGCGGCGTAGGCGCGATTCTGAGGTACAAGCTCTAGGCACTTGCATTCGCACCGCGTAGCACAATATTTATAAATATGTTATAGAAATACATTCTTTAGCGTTTAGAGCATATTCTTATTGTCCTTCCCCACCCTCTAAACGCTCCTATTTCAAATTTACACCCAGTTTCGGTATTTTGGCGCGCAGGATGCTGCCCTGCGCGCAGATTATGACACATCTTTATAAGCTTTCAAGTAGATTTGTTATATTGCTATGAAAAAATTCAAGACCACGGCAGAGGTAAAGATCCCGGAGAAGATAGTCGACCAGGTAATAGGCCAGGACAGCGCTGTTGAGATAATAAAGAAGGCTGCGAAGCAGCACCGCAACTGCCTGCTGATAGGCCAGCCGGGAGTGGGAAAGACCATGCTCGCGCAGGCGATGGCTGAGCTTCTGCCTGCAGCTGACCTAGAGGACGTGCTGGTCTACAAGAACCAGAATGATGAGAACAGGCCCATAGTCAAGAGCGTCAAGACGTACCCGAGTCCGCCGGTCCAGGGCAAGCCCCTCGGAGACGGACAGGGCCGGCAGATCGTGCAGAAGGAGAAGATAAAGAACAGGCTTGACTACAGCAGGAACAGGAACAACATAACTCCGATAGTGGCGGTAATAGTAATAGCAATACTGGCAGTGGCGCTGCTCGGCTTCTTCAGCGGATATGACCTGCTGATACTTGCAGCCCTTCTGCTCGGTGTGCTGATCTTCGGCGCAGTGGCCCTCTTCGTGAGCGGCTTCAGGCGCGCCGGCGGCATACTGCCGGGAATGTTCGACTCCAACGAGCCGAAGCTGATAATAGACAACACAGGCATGATGCACGCACCGTTTGTCGACGCTACTGGGTCAAGGTCAGGCGCGCTCTTCGGGGACGTTCGGCACGACCCGTTGCAGTCTGGAGGCCTTGGAACTCCACCTCACCTTAGAGTGGAAGGAGGCGCAGTGCACAGGGCGAACAAGGGCGTGCTCTTCATAGACGAGGTTGCTGACCTGGAACCGAAGTCGCAGCAGGAACT
>JASHTL010000085.1 GCA_030040595.1 Microcaldota archaeon | reverse complement strand
GCGGAGAAGTAGAATTCGGATATTTCCGATCTTGAGGACTTATCCGCATTCACGAAGACCTGTGCCGCGAGTTGGCCGGCGCTGACGAAGAGTATATTGAGGCTTGACTTGGATTTCTTATCAATGTTTATTGTGACGAAGTGATTTGCCTTCGCATTTACGTATGCAGCAAGCTTGTCTTCGCTGCTCTTGAATGACTTATCCTCAAGCATGCTGCTGTCTGTTTCATCGGCTTTTGTTATGATTACGGAAGGGTTCATGCTCTTTGCAAATGCATTTGTAACTATGGCGTCGAATTTCATCCTCGTCTTTTCTGATACCTGGCTCACGATTTTTTCCAGGTCGGCAACATTGGCGTTTTCGCCAGCCTTTTCCGGAAGCGCAATGCTTACGCTGTACTTCTTGTACAGCTCGTTGGTTTCCATGGGCAGGGACTTGTAGTACTGCATGGCTTCCTTTACGAATTCCGAATAAGACATAGGTATCAAATCTGATTAGCCGATTCCTTTGCTTGTGTCAAGCTTTATGAGCCTCTTCAGCTCGAGAGAGTACTCGAGAGGCAGGACCTTCGTCAGATCGTCTATGAATCCAAGAACAATCATGGCTATCGCGTCGTCCTCGGGTATTCCCCTTGACATCAGGTAGAATATGTCATCGTCGCTTATCTTTCCGACCTTTGCCTCATGGCTTATCACCGCGTCGCTCCTGTTTATCTGGTTGTAAGGATACGTGTTCGTCTTTGCCTTCTCGTCAAGGAGCAGAGCGTCGCACGAGACATGGGCCTTTGCATTGGCAGCGTTCTTCGCAACGTGCATCAGTCCTCTGAACGAAGTGACTCCTGTTCCCTTCGAAACGCTCTTTGAGATTATCTTGGAGGTAGTGTTTGATGCAAGGTGGTAGATCTTGCCGCCGGAATCCTGGATCTGTCCGTCGCCGGCTATTGCAATAGAGAGAACTTCCCCCCTTGCACGTTCACCCATAAGGTAAATACTGGGATATTTCATGTTGACCTTGCTGCCTATATTTGCGTCGATCCATTCCACTCGCGCATCTTTCGCAGCGTGAGCGCGCTGCGTAACAAGATTGTAAATATTCTTCGACCAGTTCTGTATGGTCACGTATCTTATATGCGCACCTTCAAGCGCAACCAACTCCACAACAGCGGCATGTAGCGAATCTTTCTTGTAAACCGGAGCAGTGCAGTTGTGTACAGCAACGCCATCAGCAACATAACTTTCGTCCTCTTCAACGCTGAAGTTATAAACAGGGAAGTTTTCAACTTCATTATAGCTTATATTTTGAACCGAGACAGTTCTTGTCTGTTCTTCTTGCATTATCATTTTATGATCGCCTTCAGAAACCTCTATATCATAAGGCGATACTAGTTTGTCTCCGATATTAAGATTCTGAGCAGTTATCCATTCTTGTTTTTTACCTTGCACTAGGAACGGGTGTTCATTAGTTACACTTAATCTTTTGCCAGAATATTCTATTGCAAATAATTTGCCAGTATGTGGCCTTACTTGTGTATGATAAACTTTTTGGTATCTACCTTTATGCGTCAATACTTTATCGCCTATTATTATTTTCTCGATGGGTTTCTTACCTTGATCCGTAGTTATCTCTGTTCCGGCAGCGAAGCAACCTTCAATGTATGTCACATCTGCGCCCTCATCCGCTATTATTAGCGTTCTTTCAAATTGGCCTGCATTCATCGCGTTTATTCTGAAATAAGCGTTCAGAGGCATCGGTACCTTGACACCTTTTGGCACGTATATGAAGGATCCTCCGCTCCAGACTGCCGTGTTCAGGGCTGCGAACTTGTTGTCCGTTGGGGGTATTATTGTTCCCCAGTATTTCTTGAAGAGCTCAGGGTACTTCTTTATCGCAGTGTCAGTGTCAGTGAATATGATCCCGAGCCTGTTGAGCTCCTCGTTGACGTGCGAGTAAACCACTCCGCTGTCGAACTGAGCCTCTGCACCGGAAAAGAACTTCCGTTCCGCCTCCGGCACTCCCAGCTTGTCGAACGTGTCCTTGATCTCCTTTGGCACGTCCTCCCACTTGTTCGACTCCTTTGCCTTTGGCATTAGGTAGTAGTAGTACTCCCTGAAGTCTATGGAGCTCAGGTCCGCGCCCCATTTTGGCACGGGTTTGCCGTCAAAGACCTTGAGACCCGTGAGTCGCTTTTCCAGCATCCATTCAGGTTCCCCCTTCATCTTGGATATCTTCCTCACTATTTCCTCGCTTAGTCCTCTTGGGAACTCCTCGTAGTCGACCTTCTTGCTGAACCCGTACTTCTCTACGTACTCGCTCCTCTCCACTACTTCCTCAAGTCCCTCATTCACCATGATATCACGCTATGTCCGCCTTGGAGAACTTGCATTCGAACTCATTCTCCTTCTTGCATATTGTGCAAATTGCCGAATTTGCATACTTGTTGTTCCCGTTCGCAAGCATCTCTATCTTATGGGCCACCCAGTCCTTGTTTATCCTGGCCTCTATCTCCTTTATCCTCTTCGAGTACTTACCGGAAAGGTACTTGCTGACTGCAGCCTGGGCTATGCCCAGCTTTGCCGCTATATCCTGCTCGGTCATGCTGTACCTGTACTTCAGCTCCTTCGCTATTATGGAGCGCGCCGCAGGTATGATCAGCTTCGTCGCGCGAGTGTAACCGTTTATCATTTGATCGCTTTATAACCCAGTTATAATATTATGAAATAAGCAACTTTATATACCTTGTTGAAGTGCGTGATACCCTTCGGCGCAAAGCGTATCGATTCATTTTTTAGGCTTGGCTGCAGCGCCCCTGAACGCTCCTTTTCGCCATAGGTATAGGAATATTATTACTGAGATTATTATTACAGTCAGTGCCGCAAGGTCTACAGACAGTGACGTAGTCGAACCCTGAGTTCCTCCATAGACCCCATATTCAAACGCCAGAGCAAGGCCAGCAACAACCAGATATGCGACTACTAAGAATACTATGTACATCAGCACGTGCTTGACTTCTACATTTCTTACGCTGCCCCTGGACATCCATAAAAGCGTTAGCGCACCTGCGAAGATTGCCAGTGAAGGTCCAAGCAGGAGGACTGCGCCTATTACCACTACTACAAGAAGTAGGGTCGCTATGCCTGGCCTCTGATTGGTTCTTGATCCGGTTGCCACAGACTTCTAATGCAATGTATCCTTAAAAAGATTTTGCTATACCTTGCCGGATTTGGTTCTTTCCCGAAGTATATTTATAGATTCTTGACTAAGAGTAACCAGGGATAGCAATGAACGATAACATACAACCATTGACGCCTGAGAACAGTGCTCTTCTTCTTGTGGACTACCAGCCGCAGATGCTTGTCGGGGTAGAGTACCATGACAGGACGCACATAAGGAACAACGTG